>NZ_MPPI01000062.1:0-18050 GCF_001895925.1 Phormidesmis priestleyi ULC007
TCTGAGTTTGAGAGCGTTAGTCTTAACCTCAACCCGTTGGGATCAATTCTGGAACAAGCTGAATCAATATGGCTTTTCCATTGCGCTCTAAGGGTATCAAATAAAGGTCGCACCCACAACAAGAGACTGGAACAGTGGATCTTCTGAATTTCCAGAAGGCAGTTTCCCGACACGCTCTTGCAGTGACCGAACTTGTTGCTGAAGTTGTGCAATCTGGGGTTCCAAAATTTGGATGCGACGACGGTCTTCGGCAACGGGGTCGATCGCGGGCAAGTCTAGAGCGTCGGGTGGTTGGGAGATGCGTCCGGTGCGCGCAACGCCGAAGTCAACGATCGCCGTTTCCTGACGATCGCTTCCCGTCGCTTTGGTGCCCACTGCCAGCATGACGCGGGCGCTCTTCTTGAGTGGTTTTTCAGCGTTGTCGTAGCCCACAGGTGCGGTTTCTTGTTGGAAGTAGAGCAGCGCTGACATTCCGGCGGTAATGGTGCGATCGCGCAACGCAAAACTCGATCGCAGCGTCTCGATCGGTTCCAGAATCCCTGCTACTAGTTGCACCCACTTGGTTGCGATCGTGTCGGTGCCATTCACCACTAATTTCGCGTGGTTGGCAAAAGACGTAGAGTCATGCAGAGTCTCTCCTTTCCCTTCATCGCAGCGCCAGTAGCCGACCAATCCCGGCTCATTTCCTCGCAGCGACAGGGGCATTTGTGCCTGAATGATTGGGCTAGTCAGGGCAACCTTCCAAAAGCGAATTTCATCCACCTGCCCTTTGAATGGCTGCAAGCTTTTTTCGGGTTGACCGAGTGCCGTAGTGTTGCGAATTTTGCCGAAGTAAGGGTTTTGCAGCGTCGGTCTACCCACTGCGATCCGCTCATCTTTGGCAACCAGTTTGCCGTTTAAGTAAAGCTGCGTGACGGGAACACTGCTCGTGTTGTTATAGTTCCACACGGCAGCGACATGATGCCACTGATTGAGGGCAACGCCTTGCAGACTCGCAACAGCCGCCTGAAAATCTGCATCCCTAGCATCTTCCAGCCAAAAGCGCAGCGCACCCTTTTTAATATCAATAAAGAAGTACTTGACCTCATCTAGCGGATTCGCTCCTGTGGTGGCAGTGGTGGTTGCATCTAGCAAAATTTGGTCGTCTAGCGAGGTTAACTTTAGCCGAAACTCGATCGTGCCTGTATCGCTGGTGATCAAGCTAGGAAATTCTAGATAATCGGTTTGCCCATTCAAGGCGATCGCCGATTCTGCCCCAACTTCACGGGTGATTACCCCTCCCTCTGCCAAAGCTTCCAGGTCGCGGGTGTTGAACAATCCATCTCCAGACTGCTCAATGTTATACGCATCCATTAAGGTCGTTTGACTGTTGTAGGCAAAAATCTGCCAGCGCTTTTGTTCTGGAATCTGCGTCGGCAACAACAGGACTGTAAAGCATCCCTCGCTGAGATGGCGAATGAAATCTAATTCTTGGGTCGGTTCATAGAAGGGCTTACCTTCCATGTCTTTCGCGCTGAGGCTATCTTTGCTGCTTTGAGGACGCGATTTGCTGCGGCTACGCTGATAGCGGACTTCTAGCTTGGGTTGCAGATCAGTTCCAGACAGGACAAAGCGATCGAGCAACAGGGTCGAATTGACCAAAGGCACCTTTTTCCCATTCGCATCGGTGGTTTCGGTGCCGTCTGCATTCTGCTTGAACACCATCTGCGGGTGATCAGCCGCGATCGCTTGCCGAAATACATAAAGATACTGATCGTCGGACATTACCTGAAACGGGGCGTTTGCCGTCAGTCGGGCAGTGGAAGACTGAAAACTGTTCAATTCCTGCGGCTGTACCCGCGTACCAGGGATCACAACGTCCCCATTCTTCTTCACCACTGGCAGTGTAGTTAGATCAAAGCCACCGTAGCCGACTTGCGTGATTTCATTAGCAAACAACAGTTCTTTTGGTTCTTTGAGCCAATTCTCAGCATCGATCGGTTTCGCATCAGGAGTATTGATGTCTAGGACGGTATAGTAAATTTTGCGTTGTTGATCCATTGCAAAGGCAATCACGGTGCCATTGTGACGCACAGTCACGGGATGCTGGTAAGTCTGATCTGCATAAATCGTTGAGAAGCTAGTCTGGACGGTAGTCATTAGAAAGCACCCCAAGATAGATTGTTGTACAGAGCTACAGTAAACTCTTGGTCATTTCCTGAAGCACAGTCATGACGTTCACGAATTATTTAGGATTGCGATGAGTGGCGATCGCCTGCATTAAGTAGAAAGTTGTGGGGTCTGAGTAGCAGTCGATGCTGTTAGCAAATGTACTACACGGACTGTTTGTTCGGGCTGAATTAAGCGATCGGCTGTGGACTGATGTAGGCTCAATGCTCTTGATTTAGACAGGACGTTTGACTTTCAATCTTTTCTTACAGCAGTTCTCGCTTGTGATCTTTGGATTGAGGAAGCTGTGAAGTCTCCGAGATATCACCGTTACAAAACTTTTTCTACACCTGTATTGTTTGTGTTGATACGTGTATTTTTATAACGCAAAAGCAAATGCAGCCAGAAATGATCGGAAGTGTGCTATCAGGAAATCGCGATCTATCCACACCAGCAAGCCAGAATTTTTCGGAGGCATGGGCTAAGAAATATCTGCAAAATCTAGCCAACCAGGACGATGTTGAATCCACAATTAGCCAGAGCGGAACGGCAGCAGCAACGGCAAATTCACTTAGGCAAGTCCTTCGCACAGCCAGCGCTCAAGCCTGGACACAAACCGAAGCGCTGCTCGCCCAAGAACTCATCCGACATCAAATTGATCATCAGCTAATTGACCCCTGGGCTGTGGCAAAAGATGCTCACGAGGTCTACGAAATTGCGCTCTCTGCTTATGCCCAACAATTAGAACCGTTCCGGCTCTCTAGGCTGATTGCGCCAAACCTCGGTGAAATCCGGCGGAAGCATACGGCGATCGACCCTAGAGTGATTGGGTTCATCAGTATGCAGTTTCACTACAGCGGACAGATATTGCTCAATCTGGCTCCGATCTCTGCTCGACCGCTGCTGAGTCAATATTTTAAGGTGATTGACGATCATCTATATATGCCGCTTCAGCGGGCCTATGATGCTGCTGCTCAACTGACTTACTCTGCCCCATCTCTGCAAACCGTACAGCGTCTTATTCCCCTTTGCACCACGATCTCTGAGCGAGTGGTCGATCGGGTTGCACAAATCAACCCCAATTACCAATCTCACTCAGGACGGTTGAGAGAGGTTAACGTTCGCGTTTCTAGCCTGCGCGACACCGAAATGTTTCAGGTGTATTTGTGGGTGTGCATCTTGGAAAACAGCGTTAGTGCTGTCCAGCAAGAGCTTTTTCCGCTGTGCGTTATGCTATACCCTCGTTTGAAAGTGCGGTGGGAAATCGTGCGGCAAATGCTTCACTTGCTTAACGGTGAAATGAGTACACATCTCAGCCCGGCTCAATCTGCCTATTTCAAACCTTATTACGAAGCACTTTGGGCGATGTTTTCGCCGCAGGTGTTTCCTGATTAATGAGATTTTGTTTTGTGCATATTCCTAATCAATCTCTTTTCTAATCGCGAAAACGCTGACTCGATCGCTCTGCATAGTGTTTTAACTCCCACGCCATGCGCTGGATGCCTTGCTGTTCGTCGCGACGAATAAAGGGCAAAAACATCTTGCTTAATGGACCTGAAAAGCGTTCTTGATGAATGTATTTGGTGCGATTTCTGCCAATGTCTTGCAGCTCAAAAACGTGTTCGTTGCGAAACCCTGGAATCGTTGAAACCCATTGAAGACAGCTATCTTGCTGAACGAGAGTGACGATCGGCTGAAATTCGATTGGTTCTTCACCTGACACGCGGCGTAGAGAAAGAATCGTCTCCTGACCTTGAGTGAAGGGACGATCGCAATCACAGTCATATAAAAACGTGTTCCAATACTTCCAGCGATCTTTTTGAAACAGAATCCGCCAGACCTGAGGTTTTGGCACATCAATCTCGATTTCGGTATAAAGACTTGGCATTCAACCCATCCTGCTTACCCTGCCACAGAAGACTCGACCCCTACTTCAACATCACCTGTGCTAGGCAACTCTAGACAATAGCCCGCTCCATAAACCGTTTTAATAAAGCGAGGATGACGCGGCTCTGGTTCTAATTTGGTTCTCAAATGCCGAACGTGGACTCGAATCGTTTCAATATCATCATCGGGATCGTAGCCCCACACCTCTTTGAGAATCTCGCTCGGAGAAACCGTCTGACCATGACGCTGAAGCAAGCAGTGCAAAAGCTCAAACTCTAAGTGAGTCAGTTTAACTGTTTTGCCAAACCAAATTGCTTCAAACCGCTCTGGCACGAGCACCAGCGGACCATAGCTAAGAATCTCGCTGTGCTTTGCCGCTTGAGGAATGCGATCGGTGCGACGCAGCAGTGCCCGAATTCGCGCCAGCAGTTCTTCAACTTCAAAGGGCTTGGTGAGATAGTCGTCTGCCCCTGCGTTAAAGCCTTCAACTTTGTTTTGCGTCTGCCCTAGTGCCGTCAACATTAACACCGGAATCTCTGAGGTGCGATCGTCGCGGCGAAGTCTTTGACAAACGGTAAAGCCATCCACCTGCGGCAGCATCAGGTCAAGCATGATCAGATCAGGCTGAATTTGCAGCGCTAGCGCCTGACCCCGAATGCCATCACCTGCTTGCGTGACATCATAGCCAGCCATTTCGAGGTTGACAGCCACTAGTTCTGAGATTGTGGGGTCATCGTCGATGACGAGTATCCGGGGCATCATTAAATCTTCTATTAAACTACTTGAGCGGCGCGATCGTCAGGAATCAGCCAAAGGTTTGTGAAGTTTCCTGTTCAGATTATACGCAATGATTAGAATTCCTCTCTCACACAAACTTTGATTTTGATCCTATAAGAAAGTTTTTGTCTTTAGAACGCTGCGATCGTCAGCGGGTTTGTCTGATAGTCGCTATACACAAAGGCTTAAAGCGAGGGTAGTAGATTCGCGCGCGAGCCGCTATACTTAAGCGCTTGACTAGGGCAACATCAAAGAAATTTTGGGGTCAGCCGTGTTTTTTTTACTACTTTTTGCACTCATCGGTTCGCTAATTGCCCTGCGGACTTTTATCGATCACCTGCATCGGCACTTGGCAGAAGCCGAGCAGATATCTCCAGTTTTATCCGATCAAGAGCGGCTAGATTTGCCATCGGTTGCGGTGGTGATCCCGGCTTATAACGAGGCTGAAAATATTCAAGATTGTGTGAACGCAGTTCTCAAAAGTTCTGACAGTGAACGGCTAGAGGTTTGGGTCGTCGATGATCAGTCGTCGGATGAGACACTGACGATCGTGCAAGCAATCCCAGATCCCCGACTGAAGGTGTTAGCCGGAAAGCCTCGCCCAGCAGGTGAAGGTTGGGTGGGCAAAAATTGGGCGTGTGCTCAAGTGACTCCGCTAGTCACTGGGGAGTTTTTGCTGTTTATTGATGCCGATGTGCAGATCAAACGCGGCGCGATCGAAACCGCCGTTGCCGTTGCCCAGAGAGAGCAAGCCGACCTGCTGACTTTTTGGATGACGATCGTCTGCGGCGGTTGGGGTGAATGGCTGGCTCAACCGATTATTGCGAGTTTGTTTGCGGCGGGCTATAGTTTTGCCGAGGTTTGTGACCCCAACAGTGAAGCGGCGTTTGCGGTGGGGCCGTTTATGCTGTTTCGCCGCAGCGCTTATGAGCAAATTGGTGGGCATCGATCGGTTGCCCGTGAAGTAGTCGAAGATGTGCAGTTAGGGCGACGCATTAAACAACACGGGCTGAAGCTGTGGTATGGGTTGGGGTCTGACATGGCAGACGTGAGAATGTATCGCTCGATCGGGGCGCTCTGGGAAGGCTGGACGAAAAACTGGTATATCGGCACTCATCGCAATCTGCGGCTGATCCTTTATATTGCCTTTGTGACCGTCTTAGTTTTTACCGTTCCCTGGCTCGGGTTGACGATCGCGCTGATTAACCTCTTTGGCTCTTTCAACGGATGGGATTCCAGCCTGATCATGCTTGCATTGATCGCGATCGTCCTGCAATATGATTTGCGTCGCCTCAACCAAAAATTTTCTAACATTCCGCCTCGCTATTGGTGGTTAAGCGGCATCGGTGGCGTATTGGTCAGTGCGATCGCGATCGCCTCAATCATTAAAACCGAAACAGGCTGGGGCTGGACGTGGCGAGGACGCAACTTATCAAGTTAAAGAAGTCTCAGGTCTATCATCATGCACTTCGATCCCGTGGTTCAGGTTCTCATTCAGGTTTTGATGATCATCGGTCTGTCTCGGCTGATGGGGTTGGCGTTTCGGCGCATCAAACAGCCCTTGGTGATTGGCGAAATCGTCGCGGGAATTATGCTGGGGCCTTCGTTTTTTGGGGCGATCGCACCCGATGCGGCGGCTGCCCTGTTTACGCCAGAAACCATTCCTTATCTGGGGGTGCTGTCGCAAATCGGACTGATTTTTTTCATGTTTCTGATTGGGTTAGAGCTAGACCCTAAATATCTCAAAAATGGGTTAGACACCGCAGTGCTGATCTCACACGTCAGCATTTTGGTGCCATTTTCGCTGGGGACGCTGCTGGCATTGCTGCTCTATCCGCAAGTGTCGAACGATAGCGTGGCATTTACGGCATTTGCGCTATTTTTGGGAGCGGCGATGTCGATTACGGCGTTCCCGGTGCTGGCACGAATTCTGACTGAAAACAATTTGCAAAATAGTCGCTTAGGGACGCTGGCGCTCACCTGTGCAGCCGTCGATGATGTAACAGCCTGGTGTTTGCTGGCGCTCGCGATCGCCGTCACCCGCACCAACTCTATGGCAGGCGCTCTGCCCACAATGATCCAGTCGGTGATCTACATCGGCTTGATGGCAACTTTGGGACGCAAACTGCTGGGATATTTAACGTCCTATTACGATCGTACTCAAAAACTCAATCAAACCGTCGTCGCGCTGATTTATATGGGAGTCGTGATCTCAGCGCTGATTACCGAATTGATTGGCATTCACTTGATTTTTGGAGCCTTTTTGTTTGGCGCAGTCATGCCCAAACACCAAGGACTGACGCGGGAGCTGGCAGAAAAAACAGAAGATTTTGTACTGACGTTCCTGCTGCCGATTTTCTTTGCCTACAGTGGGCTGCAAACTCAGATCGGCTTGCTCAACAGTCCGATTTTGTGGGCGCTGTGTTTGCTGGTGGTTGCGGTGGCGATCGTGGGCAAATATGCAGGCACTTACGTCGCGGCGAGAGTTTCTGGAATTGACAAACGAGAATCGTCAGCGTTGGCTTGGTTAATGAACACTCGCGGACTGACAGAACTGATCGTCCTCAATATTGGATTGAGTTTGGGAGTGATTTCGCCATTGCTATTTACAATGCTGGTGATTATGGCGCTAGTCACTACATTTATGACCTCACCATTGCTGGAGTTAACCTATCCTAAACATCAAATTCGTAAAAATATTGCCGAACCTGCTGTAGACGATCGCCAGCCAGCCTATCAAATTTTAGTGCCGATCGCGAATCCGAGTAGTCAGAGAGGATTAATTCAGCTAGCAATGGCGATCGCGGTGGGCAATGTGCCGCTGCAACCTGATCATCGGCCCGCAATTGTGTCTCCGCTCAGCCTGATTCAGCTAGACGAAGATTATGTCTATGAAAGTACGCCTGCGGAAGCCGATCGATTAATTGCCCAGCGACAAGCGCAGCTTGATGAGCTAGTGAAAAGCATTGAGCCGCCCGAATATCGAAGTTTAGTGCGTCCGATTATTCAAGTTTCTAATGATGTGGCGCGAGCAACCGCGAATATTGCCAGCCGCGATCGGGTTGATTTAGTAGTGGTAGGCTGGCACCGTCCGGCATTTAGCACCAATCGTTTGGGCGGGCGCGTGGGACAGATTCTCAGCACGGCTCCGGTAGATGTGGCGGTGTATGTCGATCGCCAAACAACTAAGCTCGAACGGCTTTTACTCCCTTACGTTTCAAACGTTCACACCGATTTGGGGTTAGAACTGGCGCTGAGATTGCTGATTAACTGCGAAAATAGTCACTTAACTATTTTGCGGCTGGCATCGGGCGATCAGCCGCATAGCGAGTTGAGCTATGAGTTTTATAATTTGATCGAACGGCTGCCGCAGCAAGTGGTCGAGCGGATCTCGATGCCGATCATTGAGGCAGCCAGCCCAATTTTGGCGGTGGTCGATGCTTCTAGAATGGCAGACTTAACGATCGCAGGAGCCAGCCGAGAATGGGGACTCGATCGCCAAACTTTGGGGCGATATGCTGATGAGTTAGCCGTGCGGTGCCGTTCTTCGCTGCTGATCACGCGCCGATATAACGAGGTTGCCTCCCATTTAACCTCGGTGTTAGAAAGCCCTGGAATCGAGTCAGTGAGAGGACACGAACTATGAAATTCAATGCCAAATCTCTAGCGTTTTATGCAGGCTCGATCGGGTTTGTAGTCGCTCTATTTAGCTTCGCCACTGCCTACGGTGAGGCAAATCTCAAAGCACCGACCAAAATAGAGGGTCGCTACCGGATTGAGGCTCAAACCCTGCCCGGATGTCTCAAGGCAGATGCCCTAGCTCTCACGATTCAGCAATCGGGAATTTATCTCAGTGGCTCGTTGTTGAATGCAGACGAAACTGGCAAAACGCTGACCGCTTCTAAGAAAAGACCGTCGCTCACGGGAATGCTCGACTCGCATCAGGAAGCGCTAGATCGCCAACCCCTCACGTTATCGGGCGTTCCTTCTCATTTGGATGCGTGTCAAAAAAACGCTCAAGGTCGTGAGGTGACAATTCGGGGCAGTGTGACAGAAGAAACAATCAGAGGCAACATTCGCTTAGAATCTGCACCGGGGGTAAACTTTGTCGGCAAGCGAGAAGCCCCGCCATCGGAGGTTCGCTAGAGATACTTTGAGGTTTTAAACCAACTGAAATTCCTTTAAAGCGGGTAAAAAATTGTGGTTTTCATGTCCAGAACGACTCAGTTTGATTAGGGCAAATCGTCGCAGTGGGGTCAGCCCCGACCACTGCGCGGGTGAAAGAACCACACCTACGGCTTGTGATTTCTCTTGCACACTTTCAGGAATGGTCGTGACATTCTCCCAGTCGGGGTGAGGGTCGATCGCTAAATCGGTCGCCGTGTTGCCCGTGCGTTGCAAAACCATTTGATGCAGAAGATCTCGATAATCAGCAATTTCGGGTTCTGTAGTGCAAGGCGTGTCTACTAAAATTTGGCGATCGTCCTGATTAAATTTATTCCATTGCGGAAGCTTTAATTTAACCCCGCAGGTGTCTAGCTTGAGCCGTACTTGCATTGGCACACAGCGCAAAGATTCAACAAAATCCGCTTCAAATTGAAAAAATTCTTCCATGATGAACTCTATGAGTGATCCTGTTTTAGGTTAACGCGACGAATAATCCAATAGCCCACCGACAGCGAGAGAATCGCGACCCCTAACCCAATAATTTCGATTCCAGAGGTTTTGCTTAAATCTAAGATAATAATTTTTCGCGCCACTGCAATTAATGATGTGACGATCACCAGCTCAACTTGAATGACATGCTTTTTAAGATAGGCTGTGATGTTTTCTAAAATCTCTAGCGCAATCAGAATATTGAGAAACAGCCCAAATATCTTAAACAGGACTTCACTAAATCGTGTGTGATTGGGCGAAGATAATTCATTCCATAACTCTTGCGCCAAAAAAACGCCGAGATCAAAGACGGCCGCGATCGTCACCAACACCATCATGACCGAAAGCACTTTTGAAACTACACCCTCAATGTTTTCTAATCCATGCAGAAAATTTTGATCTTTGGTGCAGGCGATCGTGCGCCCAACCAGTTGTTTCAGTCGCCTCATAAAATCTATTCGAGATGAATTAATGCTGTGAGGATACTGGTTAGAGGGGACAGCTATCAACCGATCGGCAAGATTTGTGACATCTCAGTCTTACAAACTCGCGATCGACAAAACGCCTTTCACCAAACAACTCGATAGAGTCTATCGCCGTCGCCACCAAACCACGCCTGCACTGGTCAACCCCAATAGCGGAACTGCCACGAGCGCAATAAATCCAAGAACGCTTGCTTGCTCGTTTGTGAGAGCGATGCGCCGATTCTTTAAATCTTTAGGGCGAATCGATAGCGGCTGTTGTTCTTGCTGACTCAGCCAGCTCACCGAGTTGACAAAGACATCTCCATTCAAATATTGACCGAAGAGTCCGTCGGTGGCGAAGCTAGAGTTGCCGAAGACGATGAGACGAGATTCTCTAGCGCCTTGGACAAAAGGGGCAGCCGATGGAGTCGGGGACGGACTCGGAGATACCGCGATCGAAGGACTGGGAGAAGGACTACCCGACGCTTGAGGAGATGGGCTAACCGATGGACTCGGTTGAGCGGAGGGCGTGACTTGACGACTGAACGCTGCGCCTAGCGCGATCGGGCCGGGGCGATCGCCGCCATCTAATTTAAGCGGCTGCTCTTTGAGGTTGCTTTCTGCCCAACTGTTGGGATCAGTCAATAACAGAGGCGTTGATTGCACTCCCGGAACCGGAGTGATTTCTAAAGGACGCGCTAGTGGGTAAATTGAGTTGCTGTTGCGAAAGTCTCTGGTAATGGGGTGTTCGCCATATTGCGCGATCACAACCGCCGTTGGGCCCTTGCCGCGAACCTGACGATCGGAGGCGTTAATCACGACGCGATCGTCTAATTTAACGCCCCACAAATTGAGCAGATTATCCAATCCCGATTTAATGGTGGGGTCAACGGCGACGAGCAGATTTCCGCCTTGATTGAGATAGTCTTGCAGTGCTTTTGTTTCTGCCTCTAACAGGGGGCGAACTGGGCCTACCACCATCACCGCCACCGCATCCGCCGGGACTTTTTCCGTGAGTCCTAAATTGAGCGGTTCACCGACAAAATTCTTATCTTTGAGCGCTTGCGCCGCTTGTGAAATGGCACCTTGTCCCGCATCGAGCGATCGTTCTCCATGCCCTTGCAGAAAATAAACCTTTGAACGACGATCGCTCGTAAGCTGCAAAATTCCACTTGTGATCCGATTCTCAGACAAGCGGGTTTGAGGACTAATGCTCTGCACAAACTGTCTACGCTTGCTGGATTGCAATTCTAAATAGACATCCCGATTTTCGCCGCTATTTTTAATGCCAAATGAGTTGGCTAACCCTGGGTTGGCTTCAGGATCGACAAACTCAAACGAAAACTTGGGATTTTGTCGCTGATAGTTTTCTAACAAATCGCGATCTTGAGAATTTTGTTGACTGTCAAAAATCCACACTTTCACCGCTGGGGAAGATTGCACCACTTGCTGAGACTCAGGCGAGAGGGTGAATAGTTGCCCTTCGGTTAAATCGATTCTCGTTGGGTGACGGCTGACCATAAAGTTGATCAGTCCCAAAATCACGAAAACCGCGATCGTGCTGACTAGAACATTCGTGCTGACTTGGGTCGATCGACGGTTCCAAAACTGGGGTTGTTGTGAGTTGCCTCCGCGTCCTAAAAACACCACCCAAAGCCCTATAATCACAATGCCGCTAATGATCAGCCCCAACGGAATTGAAGTCCAGCCACCTGAAACCATCCCGGCTGAGATGCCCATAACCGTCAGAATGGGGCCTGACCAAAACAGGTATCTCCAGTATTTAAGGAGTATGGAACGAGGCTGCAAGGTCTTCATAAAAATCACTAAGAACGTTGGAATCGCAATGCGTCGATCGATTGGGCAGTGAGAAAGATTCCTAGAAAAATATAGCTGGCAAATAACACTAAACTACTCGTATCAACCACGCCTTGAACTAAGTTAGTGTAATGCTTCAGCAACGATAAATTAAATAGCGCGTCACCCACGACACCCCCAAAGTTCTTGGCTAATTCACTAACAATCCACAAACACAGGACTAACGCGAATGTGAGAATCGCTGCCAAAATTGTGCTGTCAGTTAAAGAAGAGACAAACATTCCGAGTGAGAGTACTGAGGCAGCCAGTAAAATTAATCCTAGATGACCTAGAAGAATTACACTCAGTTGAACGGGAGGATTTACACCGTTGAGCGCGATCGCTTCATACAACAGCAACGGCAACGACATCGTGATAAAGAAGGTTAATACACCTAATAACTTTCCGATCGCGACTGCCCAATTAGTGATCGGAGACGTTGCCAATAATTCTAAAGTGCCACGTTTGCGTTCGTCGGCGTAAAGCCCCATTGACAAAATTGGCAACACAAACAGTGACAGCGAACCCATCACACCTAAATAAGTGCGAAGCAACTCGTAAGGGACATCGATCGGAGGAATCGGAACCCCCGATTGCGCCTGAAGATCGACATAGTTTCCTTGATCAATCACGCCATCAAAAGCGGCTTTGAATAAAATGCCAGCCAAGATCCAGTAGATGGTCGCGATCGCATACGCCAACGGGGAAGCAAAATAGCTTTGCAACTCTCGCCGATAAATGGCTAGAAAGTTATAGGTCAGCATTTTCATTTGGGGTGCCTCCTTCGATCGCTGCATCAGACGGTTCAACCTCATCTACATTCTCAACAGGCGTTTCTTCGGTCGTAAGCTGCAAAAACACGGTTTCTAAACTTGCCTGCACTCGCCGCATCTCATAGAGCTTTAAGTGATGACTGACTAAAGCGGTTGCAAGTTCTGAGCCTAGCTCAGTCTCAGACTCAGAAACGACTTTGATTTTGAGGCGATTTTGAGGCAGTAAATCGGTGAGCATTGGCTCGATCGTTTTCACGCCCGACACGGCTTGCAAACACTGCTGGATAGCGGCAAACTCTCCCTCGACTTCTAGCTCATAGCCCGAACTGCCCATCAACTGAGTCATCAAACTTTCGGGCGTGTTGGTTGCCACCACCTGACCGTGATTAATAATCGCAACGCGGCTACAGGTCATGCTGACTTCGGGCAAAATGTGCGTCGAGAGAATCACGGTGTGATCACCCGCCAGATTTTTGATTAAATTTCGCACCTCAATGATTTGTCGCGGATCAAGTCCGACGGTTGGTTCATCTAAGATAATGACTGGGGGATCGTGGACGATCGCTTGAGCAATGCCAACTCGTTGCCGAAACCCTTTTGACAGTTTGCGAATAATCGTTTTGCGTTTTTCGAGCAGATTGCAGCGCGTTAAAGCTGACTGAATTCGCTGCGGACGATCTCCCGCATTGACTCCTTTAATCTGAGCTACAAAGTTGAGATATCCCTCAACCGTCATATCCGGGTAGAGCGGCGGCGATTCGGGCAAATAGCCAATGCGCTGCCGCACCGCCATCGAGTCTTCATGCACCTCAAATCCGGCGACTTTTGCTGTCCCACTTGTAGCAGGTAGATAACCCGACAAAATTCGCATCGTCGTCGTTTTTCCGGCTCCGTTGGGCCCTAAAAAGCCAAGAATTTCACCTGGCTCAACCGAAAACGTCACATCTGCGATCGCCGAGGTGGAGCCATAAAGCTTGCTGAGATGTTCGACTTCGATCATAAGGGTGCGCCTGTGGGATATTGCCCTTGCAGTCTGGCAGAATAGCAGACTTTAGCGGCTATTGGACAAAAAGTTAGCGTCAGGTTAATTGACGATCGCTTCACGGGCAGTTTCGCAATTAGGACGCGCCACCAAGCCGGGATAAGGCTCTAAGGCAAACGCTTGGTTTGGGTCGCTTAGTAAGTGGCGATCGCAGACCTCAAAGAGTTCCGTTTCAGTTCGGGCAAGCCGCATCTCGTGCTGAAAAGCGCCTGCGGCATCTACACCTTGAGCGATGTAGTTAAGATACATTTTCAGATAGCTAACCCGCGCCCGCTCTGGGATCGGCTGCGTGGTTGTTGTTTGACGCAATCGCTCAATGTAGTCACGAACTTCAACCAATGTGACGATCGAAACAGGCTGACCGCTCAGAGTTTGGCGAATTTGCTTAAAAATCCAGGGATTGCGGATCGCCGCACGACCAACCATCACACCTGCGGCTCCCGTTTTGGATAGAACGGTGGCTGCTGCATTGGCAGAGGTGACGTTGCCATTGGCTAAAACTGGGCAATTTACCCGCTGCACAGCGTGGGCAATCAGATCGTAATGCACAGCGCTGTGATACTTCTCTTTAACGGTGCGACCATGCAAGCTCAATAAATCGATGTTGTATCGGTTGATCAGGTCAAGAATGCGATCGAAGTTAGCGGTATCGTCAAAGCCAACGCGCATTTTAACGGTCAACCGTCCATCCACTGCGTCTCGCAACTCGCCCAAAATTCGGCTCACCTTTTCAGGGTCGCGCAACAACCCACCGCCCACATTTTTACGATAAATTCTGGGGGCGGGGCATCCCATATTCAGATCGATGCCCGCGATCGGATAATGGCTTAACGATTGGGCAATGCGAACTAGGTCGGGAATGCTCTCGCCAATCAGTTGAGCAAAAATGGGACGATCGGTGGAGTTTTCGGTAATCGATCGCAGAGTTTTTTTGTCTAACCCTGAATTAGTGTAGACACGAAAATATTCAGTAAAGAAATAATCAGGACTGCCATAGCGATCGATCACACTCATGAAGAACAGATCGGTCACATCTTGCATAGGGGCAAGGGCTGTCAAGGCAAGTCCCGTTTGTAGAGGCGGCGGTAAGCGATTCTCCTGCGGAGAAATTTTGCGATCGGAATGTACCATTAAGCGCACGTCAGTTTGTTGAAGTGCCCAGAGATTAAACTGAATTCTGTTCACTAGATGTTCCAGTTAGATCCTATCAGAGATCTATTCGCTACAGGGGTTCTCTTTGTTCAACGATATTCTGACGATCGTGCTCTGCTAACAGAGTCCCCTTAGTTAAATTCCTCCCGCTAGAATTCAACATCATCATCTATCACGGAGCCAGGAAATTGGGCTTTGAGGGCGGGAATCAGAGGGCATGGCTTACGATCGTCCAAGTTCTCCGATTTGTTCCAGCTAAAAGGCGCTCGTTTTGCCGCCGACATCCACAGCAGCCGTTTGGCGCGCGTCATTGCCACATAGAGCAAGCGAAATTCTTCGGCGGTTTTGAGATATTCGGCTCGTTTCCAGGCAGTCTCGATATCGGGAATTAAGTTTTCATGCACGATCGCTCGAATCTGAGCACGGGCAACTTCTGACAACGTGAAATCGCCTAAAAACTTCGCTTGCGGCGGCACATAGAGACTTCCAGGAATCATGTTTTCGTGCAAAAAGGGAATGAAAACTGTGTCCCAGTCCAATCCTTTGGCTTTGTGCATTGTGATCACAGTGAGTTGACTAGGACGGGTGTAGCGATCGTCATCTTCTGCTTCAACGGGTTCAAATTTTTCTGAATTGACGATCTCACTCAATGTCTCTAGCATTGCTCCTAGCGAGTTCTCTGTTGTTTGCTGCATGATTCGCTCTGACAGTTTGTTTGCGGTTGCAAGTTCTGTTTGGTCGTAATTCAATGTGTATGCGAGAAACGAAATTAGCTGATAGAGCGGCAGTTCTAATCGGGCGCGGAGTAGACTGACGCAGTAGTGACTGGCTTCGCGAACTTGTGGCGATTGAGGCGGATCAAGCGGTGCTGGATATAAAAACTGTTCGGGAAAGGTAACAAGGGCGTTGAGGTCTTGGGTAGGAATTAATCGTCGTCCGACTAACACTAAAAGAGCGGCTTTGAGATGGTCGGGAGAATGAGGGCGATCGAGGAACTGCAACAGTGACAAAATCTCGGCGGGAATGTGAGATTGACGATCGCGCTGTCCGACTTCAAACACGTTGAGATCTTCGCCGTGCCAGCGTTTTAATTCTCGTGTCACAAAACGTCCTTGCTCATTGGTGCGAACTAAAACTGCTGCCTGAGCATTGGAATCTTCAGTAAACAATGTGAGCGATCGCTGTCCAATTAATTCAACAGTTTTATAAACATCTTCTGGCGTATAGATTTCTAGACCCAACCCGATCGGCAGGGGGTTTGCATCCGTTTGAGGATCATCGAATGCGACGGGATGAATGGCTTGAGAACGAAACGGCGTAGCAGATTCAGTTAATGCTTCATCGGTTGAAACTTTGCTGTAGTGACGATTAACCCAGGTCAACACAAAGTTGGCTGCGTCAATAATCACGGGACTGCTGCGCCCGGCTTGATTCATTTCTGCGAGTCGATCGTCGTCGCTACATTGTTGGCAAAATTGACGGAAGAATACCGGATCGGCAGGGGTAAACGTCGAGTTAATGGCTTGATTAGGATCGCCGACCCGAACCAGATTTTGATGATTTTCAGCGTGATTGGGATCGGTTGCCAACAGTTCTAATAACTGGGTTTGCAACGGGCTAGAATCTTGAGCTTCGTCTTCAAACACAGCAAAAACTTGCGTTTGCCAACGCGATCGCACACTCGGATTTTCTAACACCCGCAAGGCTCCTAAAACCATCTCGTCATAATCGATCGAGTTCCTCGATTTTAGCTGTAGCTGATATTGTTCATAGAGTCCGGCGGCGATCGTCAAGATCGAGCCGTCTGCCACTTGATAACTCTGATCCCGCAAATCTTGCGGCATTAACCCCGAACTTTTGGCTTCTCGAATCACTGTATCCGCCAAAGCAGGTAAGACTTCGGTTCGCAAAACGGCTTGACGACGCAATCGCTCGGTTTCTTCACCGTCAAACTGTCGCCCTTCTAACAACTGCTGATAGAGCGACGGATTTAACCCAATCCATTGTTCAACACTGTTGCGGATTAGGCGATGACTCTGATTGGGCGTGATTAGCACACTATCAGGATTTAGCCCTGAAAGCTCTGGGTAGCTGCGCGCGATCGACCATGCCAACCCGTGCAGCGTATGCACGACAAAACCCCCTTGAGGCAACATCAGGGTCTTCAAATAATCGCGAATCTTTGATTTAATATTCGCGGCTGCCGATCGGGTAAAGGTGACGACAACTAACTGACGCTTGGTGTGGAGTTGATGACGTGCGATCGCCAAGGCTGCCGCGACTGCCATGCCTGTCGATTTTCCGGCTCCGGGCACGGCTGAGACGGCTAATCGTCCGCCTTGCCAGTCGGCGATTTCTTGCTGTCCGGGGCGCAAGCCATCACGCAGGATTTTAAGCAGTGGCTCTCGTGAGGTGAGGTTTGAGGGCGATCGGTCAACCAGCATAATCAAAAGTCGCAAAGTAAGTCTAATAACATTTTGACAGCAATTTGATTGACGCGACAGATCCGCATGAAGGCGTAGGGACATGGCACTGCCGTGTCCTCCCGCGATCTCGTTGCCAAGCAGGTCGATCGATCGCCTCCAACAGACGCGAACTTGCATCGAGAGTTGCTGGATCAGATGAGTCTCAAGATTGCAAAAACTCGCCCTGCGGTGATTCGAGCAGAGACGCTAGAGCAACTCAATGATTATCGTGGGTTTCGCCATGGGGTCATGCACCGCTATAGCACTGGTGGAGTTGCTGCCTGAATGCCATAACAGCTTGGAAGATGTGCAGGCGTTCTATCAGTTTTTGTTGCAATTAGAAGAGTCGATTTGAGAACACCTCGCTTTCTCAAGCCGAGAGGAAGAAAGACTTTTTGGATTGCCCGTTTTTGACTTGGATAAGATTTCCTAAAACGGCGGTGGATGTTCTTGCAGGTCAAAGAGAACGCGGCGCAAGTTGACCAACCTAGGACGATTGAGTTGCAGCTTTACGATCGTGGCACGACTCACAGGTGTTATCCCAATCATTAAACTGCAATCTTCATTCCAGACAAAGTGAGCAAACCATCGTTGTTTTCGGCATTTCCAATGGGTCATTTTCAGGAACTCCTCTATCCTAAATTTTCTCTATCACAATGAATTAGCCCTACTCTCCTTGGGGTGAGGGCTAATCCGGGTTTATTTAATCCGCGTTCCTAAGCGAGAAACAGTTTAGTGACAAAGCGCATCACCATTGGCTGAAGCGTAAACAAAATCTTGCCATTTTCTGAGCTTTTTTCGAGCAGCGATCGCCGATCGAGCGACGATA
>NZ_MPPI01000062.1:18382-21206 GCF_001895925.1 Phormidesmis priestleyi ULC007
GCGGCGGTGCCCAATCCTGCCAATTTGTGCGATTTTGCCAGTGGGGTGCAATCTTCTAGCAGCGTCACTTCTTCGGGGTTTTCTCGACTGGTCAGCAGCAAGCAACTTTGATGACGATCGCTGCCGATGCGCCGCAGCAATTCGCCATAGCCTTCATAACCGGGTTTGCATTGTCCGGCACGATCGCCGCCTAAAATATTTTCCCAACCGTCCAAAATCAGCAAGATTCGGCGCTGACGAAGTTGTTGAATTAGCGTTGAAAGCAATGCTTCGATCGTCGTTGAGATTGAGACGTGAGTTAAGCAAGTGATTAAATTAGTCAACAGATCCGATAACGCTGGAGTAGATCGCAGCGATCGCCAAATCACCCCTTCAAACTGAGGTTGATTATGTTCGGTTAGCTTGACTGCTAGAGCCGTTTTGCCAATGCCTCCCATGCCGAGTAGAGCAACTAGCCGACAGCGATCGACCACCAGTAATTGAGTCAGCGTGTCAAACACTTCTGAGCGATCGTAGAACACAGAGATATCGGGTGCATCGCCCCAATCTAAAAGCACAGAAGTCTTTTGTTGAGAAGGGTTAATTGCACGAGGTTCTGGTTTAGCGGAACGATCGATGACTTCTTCCCAATTCAGATTTAACACTTGACAAAATGCCTTGAACGCTACCGTTTCAATGCTTTTGCCTGACAAAAATCGTTTCCAGGTGCCTTCAGAAACCCCATCGGCAACCTGCTCTAAATCACTCCACGCGATCGTCGGCTCAACAATCTGACTCGCTTCTATCAGCCAGCGAGGATCATCGATCGTCCAGCCCTGCTCGTTTCGCACCTGCTTGATTTTGGCAAGTCCCTGATTAGAAGCTTTTAGCGTTGCCACAAATGCTGATTAACTTTAAGTTTGTCAAGATCAATTTTAGAGCAGTTCTGCGGCGATCGCTCAGTGATCTAGCATCACCGATGAGCAATGTGGGACAGTGTGGCTAACGTCATAGCGAGTAAGGGCATGAAGCACATTTCTTTAAAGGCGATTCCTCTCTATTTGCAGATCGCGATCGCGATCTTTTTGGCGATCGCGGTTGGGCTACTCGCAGGGGCAGGGAACCCCAACCCTGATTGGGTTGCTTTGATTAACAATCTGGTGATTCCCTGCAATTTGGTACTAAAAGCATTACGGACGTTGGCGACCCCGTTGATTTTGCTCGCCGTCTTGCACGCCTTTCTAACAGCAACGATTCCCGAACGATCGGGGCGACGATTATTTAGGCTGTTGTTGACCAATACGATCGCGGCAATCACGATCGGGCTATTGGTAGCCAATGTCTTCAAACCCGGTCGATGGTGGGGCGTTGCGGCTCCAGTGGAGGGCACCTCTGGCAAAAGCTTTGACCCTTGGGGATTGCTTCAAGATATGGTGCCACCGTCAATCATCCAGCCATTAGTTGATAACAATGTGATTCAACTCATTGTTGTCGCGTTAGCCTTTGGTGTTGTTTTACGATCGCTCAAAGCTCAACAGATTGAGCAAGGAAAGCAGGATTATCGCGCGATCGAACAAGTTATCACCATTTTGTTTGAGGCAGTGGTGCAGATATTACAGTTTGTCATCGCCTTTGTGCCACTAGCCGTTTTTGGAATCGTTTCAAAAACGATCGCTTTACAAGGATTTGAACCATTTAAGTCATTAGGAGCCTTTGTAGTCGCAGTATTGCTGGCTCTATTCCTACAGTCAATCTTTTATGTGACACGAGTTCGATTGGGATCTTGGGTTAGCCCAAAACGATTTTTGAAAGGTGGCAGTGATGCCCTACTGACTGCTTTCTCAACGGCATCATCCACCATAGCGATGCCTGTCACGTTTAGAGTTTTAATAGAAAAGATAGGAGTGCGAGAATCTTCAGCATCGTTAGGCGCATTAGTTGGCAGCAATTTCAACAATGACGGCACAGCATTATATGAAGCGATGTCTGCGCTGTTTGTCGCTCAACTTTTAGGACTTGATTTAAGTTTACCCCAGCAATTCGTCGTCGTGTTAACTGCCATTTTTGCCTCAGTCGGTGCCGCAGGCATTCCAGAAGCAGGCTTGGTAACGATGACGCTCGTATTCACCGCAGTGGGATTACCCACTCAATATATTGCGCTGCTAGTGACGGTAGACTGGTTTCTCGATCGCTGCCGAACTGCTATCAACGTCATGGGAGACATGACTGTCAGTTGCTTACTAGACGGAAAACAACGCCAGTCAGAACCCGCCAAGAGTGCCGACTGGACTCAGTTACCTGACACGGTTTAGTAGGGCAAGTTAAACCAATTTCAACAACAATTGCGACCGATCGGTAGTAGGGGCACGACATACCCCTACCGTGCCCTGATGCAAATTTATAAACGTCACAAATCAAATCGGTATTAAATCTCGGCGATCGCACCATGAACATCCGCCATCCATTCTCAAAGTTTCGTCCTCAAACCTACTGGCTTCTAGCTGGGACTCTTCTCGGCTATCTCTGCTTTGTGATCGCGTTAGGCATTCATTGGCTCGTGCTAAGTGTAGGTGGCGCGATCGCACTCAGCATGATCAGCGTTTGGTTTTGGTGTTTGCAAAAAACATCCGCACAATCGTCAGAAAATTTGCTTGACCGAGCTACCTTTTTGATGCAATTAGCGACGCTCGATCGTCAAGTCAACACCGCTCTAGACACTTGGAAAAAAGCCTAAGTAGGAGGGTGAAGTTAAATATAAGATAGGAAGACCCTCTAATTAACCCCTCCTTATGCCTGCTCCCCTCCGGATCATTTTGACTTCAGAAGAGGATCGCACGTTAGCTGA
>NZ_MPPI01000063.1 GCF_001895925.1 Phormidesmis priestleyi ULC007
AATTCAATCCGAATCATGCTAACAACCTCTTTTCTCCTGCTCTAGAACAAACCTCATCTTATCGTTGATGCGGGAGAACAATCCAAAAGTCCATTTCTCAATCGTGGCGAGTATAGCTCAAGACGGCTTCAAATCCTTCCTCCACAAACTGGTGCCGGACTCGCTCAATCGTTGCCACACTCACATCCAGGGCGGCGCTGATGGCTTGGTCTCCCCACCCCCCATCGGCTTGATGCTGATCCGCTTTCAACAAAATTCGAGCACGATTCATTTTGTAGGCAGCCGTTTTGCCCGTTGTGGTCAGTTTCTCAAGGATTTGTCGTTCTTCTGCACTCAGCGTTACCTTGTACTTCTTTGCAGGCATGGTTCCGTTCTCAGGTAGGGGAACGGTGGGTCTTCATTATCCATCATTCCTGCATTGACTGTCTACTAGAGTGAGGTTCCGAGCGATGAGACTGGTCGTTGTAATTGAGTAAATATCGATGCAGCCACTGATTTGCCTCGGCTTCAGTCTGTGGTTGCTGGAAGTGATAGAGGGTTTCGTGAGCTTCTTTAACTGTCCGAAATGGTCTTTCGACTTTACCTTTAGATCTGGCTGTCACCCGCCGACCATCGCTCCCTTTGGGCATGTGGGTCATCAACTTAATATCTAAGCAGGACAGTACATTTTGGAAGATAGTACTTTTGGAGATCGAACCATTATCGGCATAGATTGCAGCAGGAATTCCTTGAAAAGGTGAGTTGTCGCTCTTAGCTGTCATGGCGTTAAATAAGAACCGTAGCGCGGCTTCGACGTTTTCTCCATAGACACAGTGGTATTCCTGATAACACATCCCACTTCGGTCATCAACGACGCTGTATAGCATCAGCAGTGGATTACCGCGACCTGGCTCGACCCATGCGGGTTGAGCAATATGCTTTAAGTCTGAAGGGCTGAGGTCAAAGTGCCAGCAGTCGTTGCTATTATTGGCTTGAAAGCGCACGGCAGAAGGTTGTCTGGTCATCCGCTCTTGGTCGTACCCCCAAGTTTGGAGATAACGGTTGACTGTTGTTCTGGTCAATAGTCCTGGTGGTGGTTGGATGAAGCCATTGGGAGTATCGACACCGTATTCCTCAAGGACTTCGATTGCTCTGGTGGTGGAAATATGTCGCCCCTTTTTATTGCTGGTACGAATTTTAAAGGCAGCAATGATTTCACAGTAGCTTTCCATCTCTAGTTGTGAGAGTTTTCGCGGCTGTCCTCGGTCGGTACGATGAGTCGATTTTGGTCGCGTCTGTTCTCGCAGCAAGCGATACAAGGTGTCTTTAGATATCCCGTAGAGGTCAGCGGTGTTTTCTACTACCAGTTCGTTCGGGGCAACGAACTGGTAGTAGTTCTAAGCTTTGTCGTAAGCTAACCAGAGCCGAGGCGGGGACTTGTTTGCGGGGCACTGTTTTGTTCCTCGGCTACATATTTATAGAGTGTGGGTCGGGAAATACCCATCATTTGACAGATTTCATCGAGTGAATGTTGTTTTTCGTTGTACAAACTGACGACCAAAGCTCTTTGATTCGGCTCTAGTGCCTTAGGTCTGCCGCCTGTCTTACCTCTGGTTCTGGCGGCAGTTAATCCAGCGTTCGTTCGTTCGCGAATCAGGTTCCGCTCGAACTCTGCCAGTGCGCCGAACAGGTGGAACATCAACTGACCGCCACTGGTGGATGTGTCGATACCTTCTTGGATGCTGTGCAGTTGGATCGATCGTTGACGCAGTAATTCTATTAACTCAATTAGATGCTTGAGCGATCTCCCCAATCGATCTAACCGCCAGACGACAAGTGTATCTCCCGCTCGTAACATATCCAGCGTTGATGTCAATCCTGGGCGAGTAGCTTTGGCTCCACTTTTACGATCTGTAAAAATTCTTTCGCAGCCAACTTTAGTCAGTGCGTCTTGCTGAAGATCGAGGAGTTGGTCGTCAGTTGAAACACGAGCATAGCCAATTAGCACAACAAAAAGTAAATAAACTCATTCATGACGAGTATATCTTGATTTTGATTTCTTTATTGGGTTACTTTATCAAGCAAATGGCGGTTTGCCATTGTGGTAAATAGTCCTGTGACAGAGTAAAGAAAAGGGACGTTTTCTTTACTCTACCTAACTCAATTTATAGTTGCAGTTAATGTGGGTTAGAGCAGATGATTGTGGGTGGGTTGCAATTAATCTGGGTTCAGTTGCAGTTAATTCGGGTTTGAGCGACCGCATAGTTGCAGTTAATGTGGGTTCAAAATCGCGATGATTGCGGGTTTGATGATTTATGATTGCGGGTCGCTACATTTAGAAAGCCAGTGAAAGGAATGACAACGGATGATATTAAGTTTGTGCTTGATCTGATGACCCTTGAGGACGATATCTATGAAGTCGATGGCACCTATTTCATTAAGACAAACTGACTGGCTGTATCGGCGTATCGCTGTATCGGAAACATCTTCTAGAAGTGCTCTATCGACCAAGATACAGGCGATACAGGCGATACGATACACCGATACAGGCGATACGGGTTAGGAGCCAATACGGGCGATACAGGCAAAGCTCATTCTACAAACTGCACCACAAACTATTACCAAGTCATCACTCACACCCCGCGCCCTGGCACATCACGCCGGGGCTTTTTTGTCAGGATAAACAGTAAATAAAAAGGACAAAACAAAAACAAGTTACTCACTGCGGATGGTCAGGTTAGGTCAGGTCGTTTTGATGATGGGCGATGAGGTTTTATCTCGGTTCAACTCCGATTGGAGTCTGAGGCAGTAGGAAAAAGCTGTCTACATTTTTGAACGCGCTGGTACTGCTGCCGAGTTTTTAAATACGGTGATAACGATAATTGCTATTCTCTGTTATTGAAGCGAAAATGAAAAAACTCAAGTGACAGGAGGACTCAAGCATGAACGTATCTTTGACATCAGAGCTAGAGCAGTACGTCTCAGGAGAAAGTTTCAAGTGGACTCTACTATTCTGCCAGTGAAGTGATTCGTGAGGGTTCGCGCCTGCTGAAGGAGCGGGAACAGCTTCAACAAATTCGCTTGCAAGAATTGCGCCAGGACATTCAGGCGAGACTGGATAGCGGAGAGTCAACGCCCCTCAATATGCAGGTAGTTAAAGAAAAAGCGCGGAAGCGTCGCCAGCAGAGGCAGCCTCAGTAATGACGATCGTTATTAAAAGCCCCTCGGAGAGCTTGACCTGTTGGAAATTTGGGACTATGTCGCGGATGACAGTCTTGATCGCGCAGAAATGGCAGTGACTGGCGGGACGTGACCAATTCTTACTTCCGTTTTTAGATGGATCGGAGTAAGAATTGACAGCCCAGCTCGTCTATTTAGAGTGGCAGTCAGCCTCACTTAATTAAAGTTCAATGAAGAGTCTGTAACAACGGGATGAACTCTCCGCAGAACAACCAGACTTTCCATTCAACTTGGGAATACTGGAATATAACGTGTGTTGCAACGAAGATTGAATGTTGATTGCGAAGCCGTCTATGCTCAAACAACCAGAAGTAGGTCAATTCATTCGTGATCTGCGACTTCTAACAGAGCTGACCCAAGAGCAATTTGCGGCGACATTAGGGGTCACATACAACACGGTCAATCGTTGGGAGCGTGGGCGAATGAAGCCATCACGTCTCGCACTGAAGCAGATTGAGCAGTTATTGAATGCACAAGGGGATCGGGTTCAGCCTTTGACAAAGAAGTATTTTTCAGAGACGCAAGATTAACTGATGGAAGAACAACTGGTTGGCAAACGGATTTCCATTCCTGGACAATTTAATGATCCTGTCACCGTTGAGGATGCCAGTATCGTCGAAGATATTGTTCTTCTTCGAGTTCGCACTCAGCAAGGCGAGCTGAGAGATGCGTACATCGGCATTACTGAAGTTGAGGAGATTTTAAGCACGCAGAGTCAATCCTCTGCATCTCCAGTCGATGCCAATCAGTTTTTCCTCTTCGTCGAATCAGCTCGTATCAAGCTAGCATTTGCTTATGACCCCCATTTCGCAGTCAGTCTCAGCGGGGTCCGTCCTTTACCTCACCAGCTAGAGGCTGTTTATGAGCGGATTTTGCCCCAGGTTCGGCTCAGGTTTCTGCTGGCAGACGATCCAGGGGCGGGCAAAACAATTATGGCAGGGTTGCTCCTCAAGGAGCTGAAGCTGAGAGGAGCCATTGAGCGGGTGCTAATTTTGGCTCCTGCCCCGTTAACCCTACAGTGGCAGGATGAGCTGAAGAGCAAGTTTTCTGAAACGTTTGAGGTGATTAACTCAACGCTGGCGAAAGGGCAGCTAGCGGGTAATCCCTGGGAGCGGTTTCGCCAGTGCGTTGCCTCCATTGATTTTGCCAAACGAGATGATATTACGCCTGGCATTCTTCAAGTGGATTGGGATTTGGTGATCGTCGATGAGGCGCACAAGTGCTCTGCCCGGACTCAGGGAGATGATTTAAGGCGCACTGGACGGTATGAGCTAGTGGAGGCCTTATCCAAGAACAGCGAACGCATTCTGCTGCTAACGGCTACGCCCCATCAGGGGAATGTAGACCAGTTCCATAACTTTCTACGGCTGCTTGACCCTGAACAGTTTGTCTCTGATCAGATCAATCCAGAAATGTTACGGATGGAGAATAGCCCCTGGTTTCTCCGACGCATTAAGGAGGAACTCAAAGATTTTGATGGACGAAAGCTGTTCAAGGAACGTTTTGCCCAAACCGTCCCCTTTGAGCTTTCACCCGCCGAGGAGCATCTCTATAAGGAAGTCACTAAGTACATCAACAAGTTTTTGGGGAAAACTAAGGGACGAAAACAGGCAGCCGTTGCTTTAGCTCGCACCGTCTTACAGCGCCGTTTGGCGAGTAGCCTGAATGCTATTTTCAGTTCGTTAAAGCGACGGCGACAACGGTTTGCTGATTTGTTAGAGGAGCTAAAGGGGCTGTCTCCAGAAGAGCAGCACGCTCGTTTGATCAATCTTAGCAAACCAGTTGACTTGGAGAAGGAAAGCGATGACTACGAAGAGGACGAGCAGGAGAGCTTAGCGATCGAGTCTACAACGGCAGAGCGGCTGGAGCAAATCCGTGATGAGCTGCATGAACTAGAGCGCTTGGTCAAGCTGGCTGAGCAAACGATCAACGCTGGCACTGAGATGAAGCTGAACCAGTTGAAAGAGTGCTTGAAAGGAGAGTTATTCTCAGAACTTCAGGATGGTCGGGGAAAGCTGCTGCTTTTTACCGAACATCGGGACACACTGGCTTACCTAAAGCAGAATTTGGAGGCTTGGGGTTATACCACCTGTCAGATTCATGGAGGCATGAATCCGCTGGCTCGTAAGCAGGCTCAGAAGGATTTTCAGCTCAATCGCCAAATCTGCCTCGCAACCGAAGCAGCCGGGGAGGGCATCAATCTTCAATTCTGTCAGTTGATGATCAACTACGACATTCCCTGGAACCCGAATCGCCTTGAGCAGCGCATGGGGCGCATTCACCGGATCGGACAAACCCATGATGTCTATATCTTCAATTTTGTGGCGATCAACACTGTAGAAGGTCGGGTACTGGAAAAGCTGTTGACCAAGCTGGAAGAGATTCGGAAGGCAATGGGCGATCGCGTCTTTGACGTTGTGGGTCAGCTCCTGCAACTCAACGACATTCGCTTCGAGGATATGGTGAAGGATGCAACTTACAGTAAGGCTTCTGAGGAAAATGCCCTGGAGCAACTGGAGCAACTGGATCTCCAGCGTTTAGAAGAACTGGAGCAAGCAACAGGTCTGGCTTTAGCAACAAGTCACGTTGACCTGTCTCAAATTCGACGCACCCAGAGCCAGGACTTTCGCTCAGAAGAGCAGCGGTTGATGCCTCGCTATATCGAGGAGTTCTTCAAACGATCGTGCGAGTTCCTGAGTGTCAACTTAGAAGTTCGAGCCGATGGGCTGTGGCGAGTTCCCTATGTCAAAGAGGAATTTCGCTCCAACAATTTAGAAGCAGTGCGGCGATTGGGTACGGTCGATAAGAATTATCCAAAGCTTTCCTTCTATAAGGAGCAAATGGCTAACCCCAATCACCAGGACGCAGAACTACTATCGCCAGGTCATCCGTTGTTTGCAGCGATCTCCGAGCGGTTGGACATTGAACTGGATAATGCCATCTGCACCGGGTCTGCCTTGTTTTTAGATGCGGATGCCGATGAGCCTTACCGGATCTACTTCTTTGAGCTTCAGGTTGCTGGACAACAGCGAACAGGGCAGGCAGCAGTGTTGGAAGCCGCTTTATGCGCGGTTTTGGAAAAGGCAGCAGGCGATTTGGTCTTAATTTCTCCAGACTGTCTCCATGATCTTGCCCCTGCCAATGCTGACGCGATTCCTCCTGGCTCTTGCTCCCTCACCGCTCCTACGCCTCAAGAGCAAGAGCGCCTTGAGAAGTGGCTGAAGGTCAAGATCCAGGTGCCTATGGTGAAGCAGGAGCAACAGCAACGACAGCGTGAGCTAGACATTCGGCAGGACTATCTGGAGAAAGCGATGGATGCTGCCATTCGAGACGGTCAATCTACGCAAATGAAGCTGGCGGCAAAGGTGGCAGCCGGGGATGAAACCTATCGCGTTGCACGAGACAGTGCCCAAAAGCGTGTGAAAGACCTCAAGGAACGTTACAGAGCCAAGCAGAGTGAACTGGATTACCTTAAAATCGTCAGCTTTGGGCGGGTTGCCTATTTGGGCTGCGCGATTGTTTCCCCTGCTCCAGCATTCGTGGCAGCAATGCCGGGGATGAAGAATGACCCAGAAGTTGAGGCCTTTGCAATGCGACATGTGATGGACTATGAGCGGCAACGAGGGTGGGAGCCAGAGGATGTGAGCCAGAACCGAGATGGCAGTGGATTCGACATTCGTAGTTTGGGACCCATTAACTTGGAGACTGGTATAGCCCCTGCGCGACGGATTGAGGTGAAAGGACGGGCGCAAGCGAACGAGGAGATTTCACTGACTTCTAATGAGTGGCGAAAAGCGCAGCAGTTAGGAGAGTCCTATTGGCTCTACGTGGTTTGGGGTTGCAAGACCAACGCGCCAAAGCTGTTGAAGATCCAAAATCCAGCGAAGGTTCTGGTGGGTGATGCTAAAGAAATCCGGCAGGTGACTCGATACTTGGTGCCTGCGGAAGCAATTACTCGTAATGCTCAATTGGATTCGGAGGCAAATGCAGGATGACTCAACCTGTCAGTCTAGTTTTTCCAATTGAGAAAGCCATTTATCTCTTTACTCGCGAAACAAAACCAATGGAAGGAGGGGACAAACAAAAGTTTTGGCGAGAGGTAATGGGTTTTGAGTCCCCAGAGGCAATCCGGGAGGCAATTTTGGCAAAAGTCATATAGATCTCCTGGAAGCTAGTGGACAAGATGATCATGGGTATCGGTTTCAAGCAGTGGTTTTCATAACAGGGCCGTCTGGGGTGTCTTGGCAAATCAGAACAGGCTGGATTGTTCGCTATGGTGAGGATGTGGCAAGGTTTGTGACGGCATTTCCAGAGCGATCGGGGAGGCAAAAATGAGTCAATTTCAACTGTTTGATGTTGTGCAACTAATAGAAGAAATTCCCCTGTCGGGGGATTTTACGAATGCAGCGATACAGCCTGACCTTGCCCTAGTGGGTACATCCGGAGCGATCGTTGAGATGTTTAACGACGGAGAAGCCTACCTCGTGGAATTGTTTGGTGACTGGACAAAGGCAGGGCTTGAAGCTGACGAATTAATCTCTGCTGAACCTGACGATCCTCAAGCGTTTCGGGAAACGATCGGAGTTGAACCAGTCTATCCGCATCAACTTCGGTTGGTAAAACCTGCGAAGGAAATGATGGGTGCAAGAGGACACCTGGTTTCTATTTTGGAGGATTTACCGGAAGAGTTAATTGCAGAAGTTCGAGACTTTGCTGAATTTTTGCAACAAAAACAACGCCAAAAACAAGCGTAGCGATTCTCAAACCCTAATCCTTAGCCCCAAACCCCTATGACCACAGATCGCCGCCTCATTGAAGACTTCATCCCTATCCGCGAGATTTCTGTGCAAGCGGCACGAGAGAAGTCGATTCGCAAGGGGCATATCTCGACCCTCCATTTGTGGTGGGCACGGCGACCTCTAGTAGCAGCACGGGCGGCGGTGTTTGCCTCGTTGGTGGCGGCACCAGAGACACCCCAGAAGCGAACGGCTTTAAGCAAGGCAATGGTTGAACTTTGCAAGTGGGAGGCAGGGGAAGAGACGATCAAAAAGGCGCGACGGCAGATCCTAGAGGCACAGCGAGATCGCCTGGGTCTACCTACTGATACGCCATTGAAGGATGTGCCACCGCCCAAGGTGCTGGATATGTTTGCTGGGGGTGGGGCAATTCCATTGGAGTCGTTGCGGTTGGGTTGTGAGACCTATGCGGTTGATCTGAATCCAGTGGCGCACATCATTGAGCTTTGTACGCTGGTGTATCCGCAGAAGTATGGCAAGAAGCTGGCGGATGAGGTGGAAAAGTGGGGCAACTGGGTGATCGAGCAGGTGCGGGAGGAGATTGGCGACCTGTATCCACCCATCAAGATTGGTGAAGTGGCAGCAGAGAAGACAGAACAGTTGAGCTTGCTGGGTTCTGGGAAGTCGAAGCAGTTGAACCTGGCTCAATCTTTGACTCCGGTGGCGTATTTATGGACGCGGACGGTGAAGTGCCCGAACCCGGCTTGTGGGGCACAAGTGCCGTTAGTGCGCCAGACCTGGCTGTGTAAGAAGAAGGATAAGTATGTTGCCCTTAAAACTATCCCGAATCATGAAACGAAGCGGGTTGAGTTTGAGGTGGTTGAGTCGAGAACTGAAAAGGGATTAGGTTTTGATCCTGCGGCGGGGAGTTCAAGAGGAAATTCGACTTGCCGCCACTGTGGTGCAACTCTAGATGTTAAACACATCAAAAAAGAGGGGGTTGCAGGTCGTATCAGCCAACAACCGATGGCAATCGTTTGCACAACCGCAGGAGCGCAGGGAAAAACTTACCTGGCTGGCAAACAGTTTGATCGTTATATCCCAGACGAAAGCCAGTTACAGGAACGGCTGAACAAGCTATGTGAGGAAACCAAGCTAACGATTCCAACAGAACCTTTACCGGAATATGGAACGCTTGGCTTTCGAGTGCAGCCCTATGGACTTCTAAAATGGGCTGATCTATTCACTTCTCGGCAACTGCTGGCGCTGATGACGTTTGTGAAGTGGGTGAGGGTGGCGCACGAGAAGATGATGCAGGAGGGGTATGAGGATGAGTTTGGGAAGGCGATCTCCACTTATCTTGGAATATTGTGCGATCGGTTAGCTGATTACAACAGCTCAATTACTCATTGGCATGGTGGCAGAGAATTAATTGGTAATACATTTACTCGCCAAGCTTTGCCGATGGTTTGGGACTTTGCAGAAATCAACCCACTTGGCAATGCTTCAGGTAATGTTTCAGGTGCTCTTGACTGGATTCTTCAAGTTATTCGTCAAGAATCTAACAGCAATAATCCCGCCATTACAAAACGTGGCTCATCAATGGCTTTACCGATAGAGTCTGAATCGCTTGATGCCGTCATTACTGACCCACCCTACTTTGATTCTGTTCCTTACGCCGATTTGTCTGACTTCTTCTACGTCTGGCTAAAACGCTCAGTAGGTCATCTCTACCTAGAGCATTTTTCAGCGCAACTCACCCCGAAGAAAAATGAAGCCATCATGGAGCCGACTCGGCATGGAGGCGACAAAAAGAAAGCTGCGAAAGCCTATGAAGATATGATGCATCAGGCATTCTGTGAAGGCAAACGGGTGTTAAAACCAGAGGGCATGATGGTGGTAGTGTATGCCCACAAAACAACTTCTGGATGGTCAACTTTAATTGATTCCTTACGTAGAGCAGGTTTCACCATTACTGAAGCGTGGCCCCTTGATACAGAGATGGGGTCGAGGTTACGCGCTGCTAACTCTGCGGCTCTTGCTTCTAGCATTTTCCTCGTCGCCCGGAAGAGACCCTCACCCCTAGCCCCTCTCCCCAGGGAGAGGGGAACCGATCTAACTCCTGCTCCCCTTCTCCCTAGGGAGAAGGGGTTGGGGGATGAGGGCAACATCGGCGACTACGCTACAAATGTTCGTCCCCAACTCTCGCAAATCGTCCGCGAACGAGTCGCAACCCTGATGGCAGAAGGCGTAACCGGAGCCGATCTAGTCATCGCTTGCATCGGTGCAGGACTTCGCGCCTACACCCAATACGAGCGAGTTGAACTGCCCAACGGTGAGGAGCTTGATGCAAATTCCTTTTTAGGTGAAGTGCAAAAAGAAGTCGTCGAAGCCGCTCTTACCAGCGTCATGCAGTGCGACAGACGGGGCGTGAGCCTGGTAGACAAACCCACCCAGTATTACATCATGGGTCGCTACGAATATGGTGAACTAGCAGTTGAGTTTGACGAAGCCAACACCCTCGCCAAAGGGGTCGGGGTTGAACTCGATGGCGTAGGCGGTTTAACTGATGGCAAGCTGGCCCTCGTCACCAAAGCTAAAACTACCATTCAACTGCGAGACTACAGCGATCGGGGTGCTCTTGAAGACTTGGGCATTCAGCGCACCGAAGGACGGCAAACCTTCAACGTCAAACCGCAGGAAATTGGCGCTGCACCAACCCTCATTGATGTGCTACATCGTCTGCTCTGGTTGGCAGACCATAAGCCTAGTGAAATTCCCGTATTCCTCAACCTTGCCCAACCCGATGCCACTCAGTTACGCCTGGTCGCTCAAGCCCTTGCGGGACGTGCTTTAACACCAGAGCCAGGGCAGGAAACCACAACCACCCAACGCACAAAAGAGCAAGCTGCGATCGATACCTTGTTAGCATCCTGGAAGCGACTGGTCGAAGACAACCTATTCACTCAGGGGAGATAAAACCAATGGTGCAAACGATTCAAGCTAAAAACGTCACCTTGCGAACGCTGATTGATGATTTTGGGATTCGGCTCGTTCGGGACTCCCAATGCTTCTCTGAATGGCAAACGGATCTGCCTGATGTGAGCGACTCCGAAAAAGAATCGCTCGATCGCATCGCCAATGGATTCGTCAATCTCCTAGATTATCCTCCCTTGCTTGAAGGGGTGATTCGGATGTCTGTGGTTGATCCTCTCCTCTTTTTAGGTGGCTTTTACCTCCCGCCATTTCATGTGAGATCGGAGCCATCGATCGAAATTCAAACCGAAGACGAAGGCATCATCGTTACTGGCAGCCTCGATACACTCGTCCTTAAAGACCAATTGTGGGTACTGGTTGTCGAGTCAAAACGAGCCTCCTACTCGGTGGAGGCTGGGTTGGCTCAAATTCTGGCGTATATGCTGGCAAGCCCCAATCCAGCTAAACCCTGCTACGGCATGATCACCAGCGGCGGCAGTTTTATGTTTGTCAAACTCGTCAAAGGCAATTCACCCCAATACGCAGTCTCAAAATTATTTGGAATTCGTGATTCTGGCGATTTACATACCGTCTTTGCCATCCTCAAACGATTCGGTCAGCTCGTGGAATAGCCCCTATGTCTTACAGCAACTTTACTCTCAGCAAAGTCAAAGCCGACTTCGGCATCATCACCCACGAAACTCAGGATTTGTTTACTGAGACTAAGGCGATCGTCCCCAGCGAATTGCTCACCCTCACGCTCAAAGATCAACTGCCGCTTGCCAGCGCCATCAACACTGAAAAAGCGCGGTCTGAATTGCTGGTCATGCCCATCCTGATCGAAGTTCGACGCTTGCTCAACAACCAAATTTCGGTCTTTTCTGGTAGCACCTTTGAAGTGGCTCCAGAGCAAGGCTTAGAAGGGCGATGCGACTTCATCTTGAGCCGTTCCACGGAACAGTACTACATTACCAGCCCCGTGCTCACGATCGTGGAAGCTAAAAACGAAAGCATCCCCAGTGGACTAGGGCAGTGCATCGCCACCATGATTGCGGCTCGCTTGTTTAACCAGCAAGAGAAAAACCCAACTGATCCAGTCTATGGAGCCGTTACCACTGGCACCGATTGGAAATTTCTCAAGCTCGAAGGACAAACTGCCTTTATCGATGTCAGCGACTACTACATCAAAGAAATCAACAAAATTCTCGGCATTCTAGTCTCTACCCTCCAACCAGAATCAAAGCTGGTCGGCGTTCACTAACCGTATCCCCATCTCTTGCCTCCCACACACCCCATGAGCAGCGCCTACCAACTCAAACCCTGGACCCAGGTTGCCATCCCCCATCAAGATATCTTAGATGGCAAACTCGATAACTCCGTTTACGCTGCCAAACTAGGGGCGGTGGTGCGGCAAGATCCCACCTGTCCGCCTGTGTATCGCTCTGCTAGTCAATTCTTTGCCGCCACTTACCTCACTTCAGAACTGAAAAGTCTTCTGACCAGCGTGGTGCAGCGTTTGTGTGGAGAGGCAGGCGATCGGGTTCTGCAACTGCGAACCCCCTTTGGTGGCGGGAAGACGCACGCGTTGATCAGCCTTTACCACCTCACCAAACATCGACAAGACTTGGTAGAACATGCCGACTTTGCTAAATTGCCAAACCCTGGCACTGTCGATGTTGCCACCTTTATCGGCGACGATTTTAGTGCGACCAAAGGAACCCAGATTCCCGATGGGCCACAAGTGTTAACGCCCTGGGGCTATTTGGCTTGGCAACTGGGTGGCAAGGAGGCTTATGAAATTGTTCGAGCGGACGATGAGCAACGAGTCGCCCCCGGCAATGATGTGTGGCGCAAAATTATTGGCGATCGCCCAACACTCATCCTGCTGGATGAATTCCTGAACTATGTGGAGAATGCTTTGGGTGTCGAGGTGAAGGATTCGACGCTCGGCAAACAAGTACTCACCTTCATCAAAAAACTGCCCGATGTCGTCGCCGAATTGCCCAGAACCGTGCTGGTCTACTCCCTTCAAGCCAGCGTGCAGGAGGCAGTGGGTAATGAAGGACTGCTCGGCACATTAGACAAACTGGTGTCACGCAATGATGCCAAAAAAGAGCCTGTCTCTGGCGATGAGGTGATGAAGGTTGTCCAGCGCCGTTTGTTTCAGACGATTGGCGATCCTACTGCGATTCAAGAAATTGCCAATCAGCAGGCTGAACTGTTTCGCAAATTCCATGAAAGCTATGCCGAAACCGATCGCGGTAGACAGGAGATTCAGCAGCAGGCAGCCCTCCTTGCAGAACGAATCCAGATCAGCTACCCATTTCATCCTGACTTACTGGATTTGATGTATCACCGTTGGGGAACCCTGCCCAGTTACCAACGCACCCGTGGTGCCCTCCAGTTTCTTGCCAGCGTCGTCTACTCTCTCTGGCAGGAAGAGCATACATCCCTGCTCATTAGCCCAGGCGATGTACTCTTTCAAAATGAAGCAGTCAGAGGCGCATTCTTCACGCAAGTCGGTGAACGTGAACGGTATAACTCAGTCATTGATGCTGATTTGATTGGCAGAAAAGCCAAGGTCAAAATCGTAGACAATCGCATTGCCCAAGATTCCCCAGCACTAAGCCACCTCAAAGTCGGCACACGCCTTGCCTCGGCTGTGTTGATGTATTCTTTTGGTGCCCGTAGCGGTGAAGATCGAGGGGTTTTAGAACAAGAGATTACAGCCTCCTGCCTCACACCAGGACTCGATCGCAATGTCATCACGGCAACCCTGAGCGACCTGCGGGAAAACTTACTCTATCTGCACTACGTCGGCAAACGCTACCGCTTTGAAACGAAGGCAAATCTAAACAAGCTGATTGCTGATGAGGAGAGTAAGATCTCTGGAAATGACGTTTTGGAGAAGATCCGAGAAGAACTTGGTAAAACCCTTCAAAGCAGCAGCGGTAAGGTTATTCTGTGGCCCAAAGACTCCGCAGCGATTCCTGACAGAGAACCGCAATTTAGTATTGCTTACTTGGGGCATGAGTGGGCAGAAAAAAGCCCAGACACCATTCTTACAGAGGTTATGTCCTGGCTAGAGCAGAGAGGCAATGACAAACGAGAGTATAAAAATGCGCTTGCCTTCGTGATTCCGAACAAAGCCCAAATTGATAAAGCACGCAAAGCTGGTCGCAACGCAGAGGCGATCACCTCACTGATTAAGGACAAAGCCAAATACAAGTTCGGTCCTGAAGACGTGGAGGAACTAAACGAGAAGCGCAAAGATGCGCTCAGTGATATCGGTGCGGCTGTCCGGCGGCTGTATGACTACATCCTGCTTCCAATACCCAATACAGATGGGGCTAACCCAATTCGCCTGGAGATGATCGACCTTCAAGCTCAACTCAACACTAGTCAGAATCTCCAAGACCGAGTGTTAGATGCCCTCAAAAATCATGTCTTTGGCAGCATCACCACATCCAAGCTGATGCGCTTGTCTGGGCTAGAAGAGAAGGAACCTGGCTACATCACTGGAGATGAGTTGGTTAGCTATTTCTTCCGTTTCCCCACCTATCCAAAGGTTTTGGGCATTGATGCCGTGAAGCAGGCGATCGTCAAAGCGGTTCAGCAGGGTCTCATCGGTTATGTTCCCTACCTGATCATTGCTTCCAACGGCAGTCCTAAAGTAGAAAATCCCTCCCTCGTTAGCTTCGAGCGAACCATTCCCCTAAACGAATTGGATCTGGCTGGCTATCTACTAGCTCCCCAATTAGCTAAACAGCTTTCAGTTCCCCCTGAATCAGAGAAACTGCCCAAGATCGGAACTCAGGGTGCTGAAACTGGCGATGAAGTTGCCACCGCTTTTCAGGGTGGTTCCGCTACAACCATACCAGCCGCTAATGAAGGACAAGCAGCAGTCGAGTACAAATCTCAAACCAGCAGTATCGAAAGCTCGGTCTTAGTGAATATTGTTAACGGTGTTCAACCAGCTCGTCACTACAAACTGGAGGCCATTACCGACAAGTCCAAGTTCTTTGAGTTGTTCAGCGTCCTTCAATCATTGTCCGACAGAGCAGAGGATATGACGATCAAAATTGAAGTGAGGGCGCACACAACTCAGGAATTCGACCGAGCTTGGATCAGTGGCGCGATCGAGGAGCCTCTTGACGAGCTAGATATTCAAGCTTCAACAAGGCTTGAGTAGGAAGGAGGGTGGCTCAAGTACGGGATCGTCAGCATGGCAGCACACAACCCATCATGGCGTTCCCGTAAGCCCAGTTTTAGTAACGGAAAAATCTTGAGCGTTAAGGGTGGGTGAAATCAGCCGTCCCATTTGTGGTCGCTGGGCTTCCCGCCCAAGCGAACCTATAGGGGTAAAAGGGGTAAAAGTAGCGGTGCGATGTAGCAAGTCAAGTGTTAGAGGATTAAAGCGAATCCTCCTAAGTGAGTGGAGAGCCGTCTCTCCCAGTGGCATCTGTCCCACTGTCCCCCCGTAAAAGAGTCTTTGACTCCGGTCACACTGTAATCAGTAATGAATCCAGTGGAATGCAGACCACGAACGTATCTAAGCCTGGAAGCCTCAATCCGGGTAAGGGCAATGGGAAGTCTGAAAGGGTTAAGGCAATTGAACCGTTGCTTGAAGCTTCGTCATTTAGGCCAGTCAGTGAAATCAGGCTGAAACACTGAGACCAAAACGGTAAATGGGTGGCTTAACGGCTCGCTACTCCGTTAGGTGACAGATCACAATCCCATCGGAGTGTAGACGGAACCCGACCCAGACGCAACTCAAACACTTGGAACTACAGAAGCCCAATGGATTCTCTGGCTCAACCGCCAGAGTAGGTAAACCGTAAGGAATGCACAATATCCAGTGGGTAAAGGATGCTGGAGGAAGCGAAGGCTCCTGGTAATGCAGGAGATAGGGGTTCAAACTTTGCTCCACGTTGAAAGACGGCAGACTTCCAGCAGGTCATCGACGATAAACCAATGTAAGGGAACCGAATCGCCTGTGAAAGATAGAGTCTGTAAAGACATCGGAGCAGGGAAACCACTTGAGGACTGGGCTGCCATTCACTGGAAGCTCGTCAAAAAGCGTGTGAGGAACCTGAGACAGCGAATTTATCGTGCCACTCAAAACGACCAGTGGAATCGGGTGAGAAGCCTGATGAAGCTGATGCTACGCAGCTACTCCAACCTGCTGTTATCGGTGCGACGCATTACCCAAGGAAATCAGGGAAAGCAAACGGCTGGCATTGACGGTCAGACGGCGCTCACCTCTGAGCAACGGGTACAACTGGTAAATCGAATGCAGGACAAGACCCTGTGGCAGGTTCACCCAACCAAACGGGTTTACATTCCAAAAACGAGCGGAAAACTCAGACCTCTGGGAATACCTGCATCAGAAAATCGGGTCGCACAGACAATCGTTAAAAATGCCTTAGAACCAAGCTGGGAAGCGCGGTTCGAGAGCCACAGCTACGGGTTTCGCCCCGGTCGCAGTTGTCAAGATGCCATTCAGAAACTCACGTTAAAGCTGAAATGCTTATGGAATAAACGTTTCAGAAAACACCTTTCAGTCTCAATGAGACGTACCAATTAGTCTTTAGGCTATTTGGTACAGAAATCTTGAACGGAATATCAAGGGTTTCAGGCTCCTGATTCTCAGCAGGTTCAACTGGTACACCTCTTAGCGTAACTTTCTGTTCCGTTACTACTCAAACCCCATACCCCGTAGAGGTGTCGTGATACGAAACGCTAGAAAAGCTGAGTACGATCGCAATTTCTTCTATCGAATTTGAATCGTTTGAGCAACTAGAGCCGTTTCCTCGATCGGAGACTGGTTTCCGGTAATTTGAACACGGATACCCGGCGTTAAAGTGCCCGGAGCGACTGTCTTACCTTGTCGCATCACAGACGTATTGGATTGGAGTGAAACAAAATAGCGACCCGAATCGGTTGTAACGGTCAATTGCAGCGGGAAGCTTTCCATCACTTGTTCAACAGTGCCTTCAATCATCATAGCTTTGCGCGGCGTTGTAACGGGATTTGGGAAAACAGCATCATCGGACGAAACGGCTTCGTTTGGATCAACGTGAGTCACGATCGCAGGCTCCTGAGTCACACTTAAATCTGAAGAATTGGCTTGATAACTAGTACATGCAAGAAGAAAAACACTCACTCCTAGTAAGCTGCTCAAGCCTATTCCTTTCAGTCTCATCATGATCTGACTCCTTCTAAATTTCAAGATAATCTTCGACTCTATTCTGTCTTTTACTTCTAGAGTGATTGAGTCAGTTACCAAAACGGATACCAGTTGCCTCAAAAGGGTTTTGGATTGGTCAAAGTACGATCAATGGCAAAAGAGAACTGCACGAATCAGCAGACGCAAATTCAGGCAATTCTCTTTTAGCTCGCTAGTACTGTTTCGGATGGGACTTAGCAGGGAATATTGCGCCAAGCCAGCATATTGTCAAACACAGGCTTCGTGATCCGAGTTGCGCTGTTGGGGCATCCACCATAGGCATGAACTCCAACGGCATGACGCTCACCGTTGAGCAAGCGCCAGACCGGACTGCCACTTTGTCCGCCCATCGTATCAATCATGTAGTAGATTTTGCGATCTTGAACGTCGCTAATGCTTCCTGCATTGAACCATTGTGTCCCAAAAGGTTTATCGGCAGGATAGCCAGACGTATTCACAAACAGATTCTTCAGAGAAGCATCGGACAGATTTGCAAAGCCAAACCAGCCCACCGTGTTGCCCAAGTTGCAGTTCGGCAGAATAATCGCACCGTAGTCAAATTCGGGTTTGCTGTCTTGAATCCAGCCGTTGACACTGCGGAACGAGGTGCCCACTTGAGAGCCATAGGGGCGGCTGTTGCCATCCATGCCAGGAACCACTTCGATCGATTTTGCCCATCCGCCATTAGCTTTACTGTAAACGCAGTGACCTGCCGTCATTACAGTGCGTGCACCAATGAACCAGCCTGTTCCAACAAACTTCGCGTTATCAGGGAAGGTGATAAAGAGTTTGCAGATCCAGCGCCAAGGGTTGCCGCTAGCTGGAGTGATTCGGATGCGATCGTCCGCACCACAGACAGTTTCCGCCATCAGATAAGCGGTAGAAGCTGCATCGGGCAGATCTTTAAGATCATCAGGAGAAACAACGGCTTCACCGATTCCTTCAGTCACTGCACGGGTTGGATCAAACCCTGAAACCGCCTCGAACTCTCCGTTGCTGACAATGCCATCGAAATCTGGAACCATCAGGTTTTCGCCTGGTTTTAGCTCAGAACTTTCACTAGACACAGCGCCATGGAGTTGCACTTCAGAAACAATGGGTTGTTCAGAGGAAATGCTTTGATGAGTTGTCATGACAATAAGACTCCTTGAATAAACTAGATTTGAACGAATGTATTGCGAAGCGATTCGCGCTTATTGAAGGTCTGATTCGGGGGGAGCAAGCTGGTACTCTTCGGCGAGTTCAATATCCGCAACCCCTTCGATTTGAGAAAGCGCACTTATGCTCTCAGCCGCGATCGCACCTGTGATGACTCCAATTTCAACAAGCCATTGATCGACTTGCATTCCAGCAGTTTGAAGCTTTTGGGCGACTTCGGGGAGACGTTCCTGATAGTCATCTCGAACCGAAACCAGCACTTTGAGGTTTGCCATAGTTTCAAGTTAAGGGGCTTGAACTAACCCAGCACCCACATCCACGGAAGGTAAGGGCAAACGTTGTGCCGATTTTGCGAGTAGGTTCCAAAGTTCCTGTCCTCTCAGTCCGGTTGCTTCGGCGTGCAGAGCAGCAATTCCTGCCACATGAGGCGTTGCCATACTGGTACCGCTGATTGTTCTGTAGTGGAGGGGAAGAATCCAGCTAGAGCGAACTTTCACGCCTGGAGCCGCGATATCAATCTGTCCGCCTTTAGGATTGATGCCTTGCGTGGAGAAGCTTGCCACTTGAAGCTGGACATCGATCGCGGCAACTGCCAAGATAGAAGGGCAGTTTGCAGGACGACCGACAGGTCGGATAATGCCTGCACTGCGATTGCTCTCATTTCCTGCGGCAGCCACAATCAGAGTGCCTCGTTTGAGGGCGCGTTTTGCGATTGCTTCATAGATGCGAGAGTAAGACTGACCAGGTTGGGTCGCAGCGCCAAGCGACATGGAGATAATATCGCAACCGTTTGCGATCGCCCATTCGATCCCTTGTAGAATCTGACTATCGGTTCCACTGCCTTCGTTAGACAGCACCTTCCCAGCGTAGATCTCAGCATTGTAAGCAATCCCATAGAGGGGAAGGACACCAGGGGTCTTGGAACCACAGGCAGTTCCGATACAGTGCGTACCGTGTCCATTCCCATCCTGTACGTCTTGTCCCTCAACGAAAGATTTCGCTGTAACATTTCTGCCCAAGAAATCAGGATGGGTGAGATCGAAGCCCGTATCTAGAACTGCAACCTTAATTCCAGCACCACTGTATTTTGACTGGGTAACTTCAGTGGCTTGCAATCCCCAGGTTACGGCAGATTCATCAATCACGGCTTCCGCTTGAGATTGATCACTAGAGATCAGGCTGTCTGAGAGCGTTGTGACTGCATCTCGATAACCGCGCAAATAGTCTACAGAGACGCTAACTATAGCACCTTCAGGAGTTACGTCTTGAAGCGCGTATAGAACTTGCTCTGGCTCAACGGCGAGAATGGGACTATCCGGACTTGCAATATTCAAGGAACTAAGTTGCGTCGGATCAACCGCCACAACGGCAACTCCCAATTCACCAAAGGTGAGCGTATCGGAACTAGAGGTAGTGAATGTCTCGCTGAGTAATTGAACACCTTCTGCAACCGAATCTTCTCGAAAGAGAATCAAGTACTTGCCCGTTGTCTGGGGAGTCATGTTCTGTGCCATTTGCGTTTTTTTTAAGTGTGTAAGTAGCAGTGAACTCGATAGTTACCCGAATTGACTAATAGATTGGCGCTCACACAGTTAGTAAATGCGTTACTCTGATCGATTTTGGGTGCGTATCTTTCTAGATTGTGCTGATAGAAATAGCCTTTTGGCAGTACCCACATGGGGTATTCTCTATTACCGAAAAATATAGAGAACTGGTGTAGTCGCTAGGTTATAGAGACAAAATTGCTACTACTTGAATTTTTTTGAAATGGCATAATTCCCCTTTGAGTACTCTTTTCTCAAACAACACTCTGGACAATTTTTGCAGTCAGAGGTAGATAGAAAAGCTAACTGAGATCTTGCACCCATCTCAATCAGCCGCGGGTAGAGGCTTGACAATGACTTCAAACCCCTGTGCTGCAATGACCGCTCGGTTTTTTTGAATTTGATGTAACAGCTTAAACCA
>NZ_MPPI01000085.1 GCF_001895925.1 Phormidesmis priestleyi ULC007
CCGCTTGCCGTTGAGGACTCGCACCCAGGGGTTGGGCTTTGCTCCATCCTCCGTCGGGTCGCCCAGATGCCGAAACTCGCCGCACTTCGGTAGCGTTGTTAAGTCAATGATCACTTTCAGCGGACTGTCAGAACGGGATAGATGCTGTGCCATCTGTTTCAGCACCGTTTGGCGAGTGGTTCGCAGCACCGACCGGGTAGACCACCCATAGATATTTAGAAATCGACTCAACGCACTGGCAGATTTTATCGGGCAATGTTGGGGCAAAGCATGACCGGACGCATCTAAAAACAGTCCGAGTAGCGCACTGAAGCTGGTTTTCTGATCGGAACTAGGCATCAATCCGAGTAGAGCGTACACTAATCCTTGGGCGTGTTCCAAGATGGTTTCCATAACCGTCCCATTGAAATGTTTCTACGCCCTTTCTTTCAGACTTTGAGCTTTTTGGCAACCCCTTGTTGAGACTGGTGCAAGATCTGAGCTAAAGTAGGTTTCCACACTCGCGATGTGTTGATTCAAATCGCTGGGTTGCCCCTGATAATCTAAACGTTTGAGCCGCTCAATCCCACCCGCTAGATACTGCTTGAGATAGACCGTTAGGGTTGTTTTGGAAATATTGCACAGTCGGCGGATGTTTTGGTGAGCCAACTTTTGACTTTTCAAATACAACACTTCCATCTTTTGTTGCACTTTTGGGTGGGGGTGATGATACCGTTCGTAGTTCAATTCCCTGACCATTTGCTCAGTAAATTCAATCCGAATCATGCTCACAACGGTCCCGATTGCTCAGAGGGGAATTGCCTCATCCTATCGTAGATGGAAGAGGAAAAGCTAAAAGTCCACTTTTTAGCCGTGATGAGTATAACCCCTCTTTTGTTACTTCAATGAGAACAAATTAAGCTAGAAATTGCTGTGTTTAAGTTGAAATCATGACACTCCGACACCCTGTTGCAACGGTGGGCTTCGTGGACGAGTATTGTTGGTTGTACCGCTCGGTGTTTGAGGATGTGCGCTCGTATGAATGCTTCAAGTGGCTGCATGTGGGAATGATCAGCCCGCTGCCGCGCAAAACGTTACCAGAAATCGCCAAACTCAGTGGACTGAAAGACGGACAAAGTTTGCATCACTTTTTACGCGATGGGGTGTGGGACGTGGCACAAGTCCGAGCGATTCGCCTGCGCCTAATTCAACAACAAATTGGCACTCGTCCCATCAGTTTGTGCATCGATGAAACGGGCGATGTGAAGAAAGGAGAAGCCACCGACTATGTGGCAAAGCAGTACATCGGCAACTTAGGCAAAACTGCCAATGGGATGGTCAGCGTCAATGCGTATGCGGTGGTCGATAGCATCACTTACCCCTTGCTATTTCAGATCTACAAACCGAAATCTCGGCTCAAAACTCCAGACGAGTATCAGAGCAAACCTCAGATAGCAGTCGGAATGATTCAGCAGATCAAAGCCCTGGGATTGGTGATTGAGCGGGTGTTAGCCGATAGCTTGTATGGCGAAAGTGAAGCAGTGATCCGATGTCTGGAGCAATTGCAGTTGCCGTACATTGTGGCGATTCGCTCAAATCATGGAGTGCTGATGGCAAAGGGGCAAAGGGTACGCTACAACCGGTGGCGCGCCTATGACCAGCCCTTGCAGGAGCGTCCCACTGAACGTCGGCATCTGCGCGAAATCATCTTCGGTCATCGTCGCAACGTGCGCTACTACCAAATCACCAAGGGCAGCACGTCAGACCCCGACAAAGCCGATAGTTGGTTCATCATGACGAATCTAGAGGGAGATATCCTGTTGAGCATTGCGGCGCAATACAGTCTAAGAACCTGGATTGAATACGGGTTCAGACAGGTGAAGCAGGAATTGGGCTGGCACGATCATCGCTTAACGGATTACAAAAGTATTGAGCGTTGGTGGGAGTTAGTGTTCAGTGCTTACTTACTGGTGAGCCTACACGCCGAACACTTCAAGCAGTATCAGCAACACTCAACGCCAACAGAAGATGTCGCACCCCAGGTTTTGCCCTTTAGTCACCATCCTGATTGGGAATCAGGAGTCACTTGGAAAGGTGCACTGAACAATTTACGATTACTGCTGCAACCCTATTGGTGTTGGGGGATGCTAGAAGTCTGGTTACAGGTCTTTCCCACGCCCGGACTCAAACGGGGATTGCATCAGTTGATGGATTGGATGGATGCGTTTCGCATTCTTCCAACCCCGCAGCTAGTGGCAGTTTGATAACACTTCAGCGCCTTCTCTCTCATTGAAGTAACAAAAGAGGGATAACACCTGCGATTGATCAGGCTGTAAATCCTGAAATACGATGGCAGCTTTCAGCGATTGCCGCCCATCAAACAGGATCTCTGACTCGCGAATGCGTCCTGACTTGGGTTTTGTGAACGGACGAGGGGTGTCACTATACAAGGATTCCCAAGCGGCTTCGTCAATCTCTACCTTCAAGGTTGTTTTGAGAGATTTATAGGGATCGCTGGCTCTCGGGTGAAATGAGCAGTGGAGGGCTTGAACCGAGAGACGGATATAAAAAGTGCAAAATAAGCGAAGCTTCAAGACTTTCAAGTGTTAAGCAATATTTCGCCAACAGTGTCAGCGAGTCTGCCGCCAGCCGCACGAGAGTTTTCACTCACTAAGCTCTCTGGTGCATAACCGCTGCAAGTCCTCCCTATCAGAGAGCAGTAGAACAACTTCCCGTGGTCTACTGCCCAGTCAATCTCTTTAACCAGGACACCCGCTATGTACTTCTCAAAACAGACCCTCGCTCTAGCAACCCTGATCACAACCCTCACCAGTGGTCTAGCTTTAACGGTGAACCCCGTTCAAGCAGGTGTCCAAACCATTCAACCCGGACTGACCGCCGTTTCACCCACGGTTCAGTCACCCAGTCTGGCGCGGTTCACGGCTCCTCTGTTCCTCAACGGCTCTTGGCAAGGCAATATTCATGCGGCGGGCGATGATGCTTTGTCCTATCTGACTCTCAAGATGACAGGCAAGGATTCCACCTATCAAGGCACTTGGCAACTGGATGGACAGGACGGTCCGTTGCAAAAAGGTAGCCTCAGTGCCACCAAACAAGGCAATACCATTCAAATTAAGCTGGAGAAGTTCAATGGCAATCAAGCCATCGTGCTCTCAGGGACTGCGGGGGCAACCTCGATGTCTGGAAAAGTTGTAAACACCAACTTCGTCTTCTCCTTCACGAAAAGTTAAGCCTGACCAAGAGGTAGGCAAGATTGGCGTTGATGAGTTCATCTGTGGGTGAACCAGATCAGGAGCAAAGCGGAGCGCTGCACTGAAGTGCGATTTCAAGTCAACGCCTTGGGGTTGAGATCGC
>NZ_MPPI01000065.1 GCF_001895925.1 Phormidesmis priestleyi ULC007
GGCAACAGTCAAGAAAGGCTCAGAACCACACGGTCGATTGGCGATTTACCACCGCAGATGCTCGCGTCAAACTGAAGCGGCTTTATCCCTCAATTCAACCTTGACTCTCTACTAGGGAATACTAAAGATTCAGGGTTACGATTTTCTGGTTTAATCGCAGCAATAATTTCTGCAAGTTGAGCATTAATCGAAAATTTCCTTAAGTTCTGTCTTTTCAGACGATCTTGGGTCACAAGCTTCCTGCCGTCGTAAATAAGAACCCTCTGAAAAGTGATGACTTGTCGACCAATATGCTTCCACTGTAAAGCAAGAGCTTCGGAAGGTCGGCATCCCGTAAAGAACAGAAATTCCACAAGGGGGGCATACCTTTCGTAGTAACGATTAGCTTTGAAGGCGGCAATGATGCGATCTCGTTCTTCCCTGGTAAAAGGATTGGTTTCTTCCTCCTCTTCGCCATTAGGTTTTTCTAACTTAATTTCTGATGCCATCCCTTGAAATGGGTTGCCATCAATCAAACCAGACTTCTTTGACCACTTGCAACTTGCTGATAGCTGCGTCAAAACCCGTTTTGTGGAATCCGCAGGTACATTGGCAACCAACCAGTCAAGATAGCTTGCGCTTCAGTCAGCAATTTATAAGGACACCTGCTTATATGATTGGTGACCCATCCATACATCCGGATTGTGGAGGCTGACTTTTTGGGCGATCGCGCCTCTCTATAGCGATTCCAAATCTCAGGTAAGTCTAAGCCGTCGTTAGTATTAGTAGGCGTCGGTTCAACAGTGGTCAGAGCTACCAGAACTTTATACTTGTCGAGATTGTCGGGGTCGAACTCACCATACGCAATATCCCGCTCAACCTCCAATGCCCTGTCTTGTGTCTGCTTACGGTTGAAGGGGGTATCTCCCAAACCAGTAGACACGAAATGGCGCTTTCCATTAAAAGTAAAAACTAGTTGGAGCCGGTTATTGCTGCTTCTGATTTGGACACTACCTGTCCTTGCTTTTCTAGGGGACTTGGGAGAATACATGGCGTTTGAGAGGAGTTGGGCAAGATTTCTAGTACTAGGGTACCCACCATCCCCTCATCTTTATCTCAATCCTTATCTCAATCTTGGCTCCAAACAGCCCTAATTCCCCCTAAAAATACCCAACGTAAATCTGACATCGTTCAGCAGAGGATGCCTGAACCCCTTGTTCAGTAAGGGAAACGCTTATCCATCAAAAAAGCTGGTGACAAGACTCGAACTTGCGACCGGCTGATTACAAATCAGCTGCTCTACCAACTGAGCTACACCAGCATTCTTCCTAATATATCAGATTTTATCCGATGTCCTGCAACATTAGAAACATCCAAGCAATCGCGCTGTGCTTAATCTAACTTGATTATGAGTAAGGGAATTAGCAACCATTACTCATGATCAAAATTTTGCACTCGATCGACGATCGCTCACGATTTAAGCTTTAAAGCAGTTCCCTGAACGGTTGAAGCCGACTCAACCCTTAGCAGACGATTGATGGTAGGCACCACATCGATATTGCGAACCTGCTTGAAAGTTCTACGATCAATATCTGGGCCTGCCGCAAAAAAGATTGCACTCATGTTTGGCTTTTCTGGGTCATAGCCATGAGCGCCATAAAAACTGGGAACCGAAAACACGACACTCGCAGCAGCATCGTCACCCACGCGCGGAACTAAAGGAGTTTGAGCGCCATCGAAGTTATAACCCTCTTTGAGCGTTGCAAAAACATCGCCGCTATCCTGAGCAATAAACTCATTGGTGCCTAAGCCAAAGGTTGGGTCACTGAGACCGCTCGGTCGAGGGCGAGGATAAATCTGATCAAAAACTCGTTTGTTCTGCTTGCTGTAATTTGGGTTGGAGTCTGCTAATTCTTTTAAGGCTTTGAGCACCTGCTGCTGCAAGAGAATGTACTCGCTCCGGCTGACGGTGCCATCGGGTTCGCGTCCTTGCAGATTGATATAAACATTGACCGCAGGGCCGGACGTAATCGCCCGCACTTTCGTCATATCAACCCCTTTGTTCGTCAAAAAAGCATTCAGGTTAACGGCGGTATGAAAGGGAGAAAAGCCGTGGTCAGACACCACAATGATGTTACGTCGAGGAACTCCACCGCGAGTGGTTCCTACTGCGTCAATAATTTTTTGTACTGCGCGATTTGCAGTTTTGTAGGCGGTTTGAACATAGGTTTCATAACGGGCAATTTTTGCAGAGTCTTGCCCAGAGCCGATCGTATTCGCGTCAGCCGGATTGGTTGCTTGGCGAGAATCAATCGCGAGAAACTGATGTTCTGATCCGTCGGGTTGCTCGATATAGAGCATCACCAAATCAGCATCAGGATTTTTGGCGATCGCTCTCAGGGCGACACGAGTTTGATAATCAACAAAGGTGCGGACTTGATCTTCGTAAATGTTTTCTAATTCAAGGTCAGAAAAATCAGTCAACCCAGGAGTCGATCGCTGAGGAATCCGAAAATCGGGTTGCGGTGCCCAAAAGCCAACAGTCTGATTGATATCGTCTACGTCTGCTAGCACTGCCGAGTTGCGGGGAATCGAGTTTGCAGAATAGCGCACCAAATGAACGGTTGATAAGTCGGGTGCTAAATTGCTGACATAAAAAGCAGTTCCAGCTTTGTTAGAGCTTCCTTCTAAATAAAATAAACTCGACTTTTTGCGCTTGGCTTTTACAAATGCTGAACCCGTTGAGGGCAAACTGCCGCCCGATCGAATACCGCTTTTGGCATCAAAAAAAACCAGCGTGTCGTAATTGACTTGACGATCGTTACTCGTATCCAATGCCGCAACTTGCAGGTCATAACTCACGGCACCGACCGTAAATTGTTCTAGCCCATTCGTTTTTTGCAACACTGGACTGTAGAACGTTTTCCCTGCGGCAGTTAGCTGATCTTTTGTCTGAGTCGGTGCGGCACTAAAATCTCCGGCGCTGAGGCTAAAGCCCTTTGCAGATAACCCTGCAAAGCCGCCAAACGGCACTGTGTAATCGACCGTTCGCAGTTGGGCAGGTTGCACGATCGGGCTATCGGCGGCGCTAGAAAGTCTGATATCTGCACCATCGGCTCCAGGAAAGGTGGCTGCAACAACTTTTTTACCGTGTTGTCTGAGCTTAATCCAGATCGGTTCAGCCGTTGGGGTTGCAGATTGAGTCGCGCCAGTTGCTTCGATCGCATAGCCTCCGATCGGAGCCGCAAACCCACTAACATTTTGTTTAAACGGGCTGGCAACCAGGTGAAAACTATTGGCAACGACATCATGACGGGCAGTGGTAGAGCCAGAATTTAGGGTGGTGTGACAGGCAGCGGTTAGCGATGGATTGCAGGTGAGATTGCGCTGTGCAGAGACTCCTCGACTTTGCAGCAGTCCTAACCCTGTGCGTCGGTTGAGAACTCCTTTTGCCAAATAGTCATCAATAATGCGAGGCGTTGCGCCATCGAGTGAAATCAAAACAACTTGCGATCGCGAGGGTTTAATAACGCTTTGGGCAGTGGCTAAATGAATGGCATTCACCAATAAAAAAGTCACTAAAGCTAATGCTGATAAACGCAAAAATAATCTGCGAGGCAACCAATCAAAAATGCGCTGAGAAACCAAGGAGAGTTGAGATTCTCCCCACTTGTTAATTTTCATCGAAATTGTGAAATCCCTGAATAGTTGAATAGAGGTACAGTCTACCGCCACGATATTAAGCGCAGACTATAGTTCGATAAAGACGTGCTTAGAGAAGCCATAACCTTTTCCTAAACAAACTTGAAAACTGCCTCTTTCAATAGACAGATTCTTGCGATCGCTAAACCTCTCTTCTAGTAGCGTGATCTGCTCATTCAACACGACCTGCGATAGAGAAGAAGTCGCGACGATCGCAGTAGCCTTGAAGAGTGAACTTTTGTAAATTTGCTTTCGTTCAAGCCTTGATTTTCGACTTTCTATGGTATCCGCTTTCTTTAATTTGGAATCTAACGTATGAACGCAACTGTAGTCAGTTCCAGCAGACTAAGTAGCTGGACAACAGAAGAACTTAAAAACGAGATTTTAGCGCTTACAAAAGACCGGGATGCTGACCCGCTAAACAAAAAAGTTTTATTTTATAAAGAACAATTAGTTCCTTATTTTGAAGAGCTAAGTCGGCGCAACCCTTACCCGATCGTTGAAGATCAAGTTCCGGTTGTATTAGGGGTCTGGACACCTGTTTGGTCAACGATTCCTTTTCATGACAGCTTGCCGGGGCGCATTCACAATCAGTCGTATCAAATCTTTGGCGACAAAGGCTATTACGGCAACATTGCTCGTTATGCACCCGGAAATCAGTCTAATTTCTTGCAGAAGCTTTCATCGCTTTTGGTCGCCTATGACTTTATGGTGCTGCAATCGTTTGCGGTCAGAGACGGTCAATGGTGCATTCAAAATGTTGGCATTGAGCAGGCATTTAGAAGACGGAATAGTGCTCTGACGATCGACAAGGCAGAAGACTGGTTTACGTCGGTTGTAGAGATGCGGCTTGATGCAAAAAAAGCGGATTTACCCCAAGAGTTAACGCTGAAAAATCTAGACCGAAATACGGTCAAAAAGTTCGAGAAAACCTATCTGGCATCGCCCAAATTTGAGCATCTTTATGTAGACGAAAACTTTCGTTTGGTGAAGACGCAGCGAGAAGAAAAACAACGACCCTCTTATACGATCGCTATTCGCAGACGATAGATTTGTGAATGTGACAGATTTGCATGAGGGCACAACATGCCATGCTACTGTCAGATCGATCGCGATTGTTTTTGAAATTGGTATTAGAACACTACAGGAACGTTAACAATAATAATCCTACAGACAGGTTCAGAATCAGTTCTCACGCTTAATCGCGCTCTCGTGCCATTCTCTAAGTAAGAAGTCAGATAGCCAGGTCAAACACACGAAGACTAACACACCTGTTAACGTGATCATGAATAGAGCAGCAAACATTCGAGGAATTTGTAGATTATAACTTGCGATCAAAATCTGATAGGCTAACCCCGATTGTGAGCCTCCGGTGCCAGCTACAAATTCTGCAACGACCGCTCCAATCAGCGCTAACCCACCGCTAATCTTTAAGCCGCCTAAAAAATAGGGCATTGCACTGGGTAAACGCAGATAGATCAAGGTTTGCCAACGGGAAGCCCGATATAAGTGAAATAGGTTGATCAAATTATGATCAACGCTATTCAGACCAAGCGTGGTGTTTGATACGATCGGGAAGAATGCCACAATCCAGGCACAAACGATTAACGCTAGAAAGGTATCGTTTTTTAACCACATGATGATCAGCGGTGCGATCGCTACGATCGGAGTGGTTTGCAAAATCACCGCATAGGGAAAGAAGCTGCGTTCGATCCATTTGCTTTGGGCAAATAGAACTGAAATTAACAGTCCTGAGATTGCGGCTATGATGAACGCGATTAACGTCACTTTCAAGGTGACTAACAGAGACGGAAAGAGTTCGCCCCAGGAACTGATCAAGGTTTGGAATACTAAAATTGGCCCCGGCAACAGGTAGGGGGGCATATTTGTCACGCGGACAAAGATTTCCCACGCTGCGATCGCAAACACTCCCACCACGGCTGGGGCCAAAATGTTGGGAGAGAGCGTTCGTTTGATCAGAGAAGGATGATTTGGTAGTGTTCTGGGTTTGTCTTGATCGCCCGATCGCTTCACCTTGGACAGATTGCTAAAAAGATTGATAGACGTAGGCGGGTTGAGCCAGCCCATCCGCAAAAATTCTTGGAGTCCTAGAATCAAGACGGTCAATTGTCGCCAAAACATGATGTCTAATTTCCTTTAAAGAGTAGCGATGGGCAGATCGCGATCGGCTCCTTTGAGTGACGCTTCTGCGAGATGGCGAGACACGTCTCGGCAATAGTGGTTATAGTCTATCGAGGTGCGAAACTCTTCATTGCGCGGGTAAGGCTCATCGATGATCACATCCGCCACTACTCGACCGGGGCGATCTGCCATCACCACGACTCGCTGAGACAAATAGACCGACTCATAGATGTTGTGAGTCACAAAAATCACTGTCCAGCGCAGTTGATTCCACAACGATAAGAGGTCGCTGTTGAGTCGGCTGCGAGTCATTTCATCTAAAGCGGCAAAGGGTTCATCCATCAACAGCACATCAGGTTTTGTCACTAGCGCCCGCGCGATCGACACGCGCATTTTCATGCCGCCCGACAACTCACGCGGATAGGATTTCTCAAAGCCTTGCAAACCGACCCTCGCGATCGACTCTTCAACGGCTGCCATTGCCTCTCGCTTGGGCATTTTTGCTAGAGTCAGCGGCAGTCGCACATTATCTCGCACGGTTGCCCAAGGCATGAGCGCCGCCTCTTGAAACACATAAGCGAGTTTAGGGGTTTGACCTTGCCCCCACTCTAATTGCCCCGAACTCATCTGCCCCAGCCCGGCAATAATTCGCAGAGCGGTGCTTTTGCCACAGCCAGACGGGCCTACTAGGCTAATAAACTGCGAGGCACCGATTTCAAGGTTTAGGTCTTGCAGGGCGATCGTGCCATTGGCATAAACCTTATTGATATGACTGAGCGTAATGGTCGGAGTCATGGCGATCGAGCTAGGGTGATCAAAATCAAGCGTATCTGATTTACCGTGAATTCGATGAGATTTATCGCTTCGTCAAGAGCGGCTTCTGCCCCCTAAATCCCCCATTCTGAGGGACTTTGAATCGGAAATTTTGACTTGAAGTCCCCCAGTTTTGGGGAACTTAGGGGGCGCGATGGACTGGTAACGAAGTCGTCGAATTTACGTTGATTTAGTAGGTGGCGGCTAATCGACTCGCGAGATAGTTTCCTGCCAAGATGGGCGGATATTTGGCAGCCCGATCGCCGGGTTGCTCTAAACAGGCAATCTCAACCTCTGGGTTTGGGTCGCAGAAGAGCGCGATCGAGTAGCGCGATCGCAAACGCCCGCAGAATATTGGGGGCAACATCCGCCGTGCAGCGTTGATAAAACTCGGTCACTACTTCGCGAAACGCCTCTTGACGAGGGGTGCGACCTCCACTTGATTTAGAAGTTGAACCATGATATCACTCAGTGATGCAACTCAGAGAGGGAAGAATGGGCGCTCAATTGCTGAGTCAATCCGGGACGCAAGTGACGATAGAAGTCACCGTAGACCTGAGTCGTTCCCTGCTGACAAGTGAAGAAGCGATTCAGGAAAGCCTGAACGAGGCGGGTCGGATTGCCACTACAGCCGCCCTTGAGTATCTGGACACCGATGGCTCAGCCATTGAGATTGCCGGAGAGGTGATGCGAACCAAAGGCAAGCAGCCGAAAGCGTATCAAACACCCTACGGAGAAGTCGTGATTGAACGCCATGTCTATCAGCGTTCTGGAGGCGGTAAAACGGATTGTCCGCTAGAGCGAGCCTCCAGAATCATCATCACCTCCACCCCGTTGTTTGCGAAACAAGTGTCCTCGAAACTTGCCTATGGTTCCGCCCGAGAGGTGCAACGAGATTTGGCTGAGAACCATCAACGCCCCGTTGCCGTTTCGTACATTCAGCGCATCAGCGAAGCAGTTGCCACGATCATTGAGGTGAAAGAAGAAAGCTGGGACTATGTGCCGCCGCAATTGGAAGCGGAGATTGCCAGTGTTGCGATTGGCTTAGATGGCACCTGTATGCTGTTGTGTGACACTGGATGGAGAGAAGCCATGGTCGGCACCATCAGTCTGTATGACGCGTTTGGAGAACGACAACACACGATTTATATTGGCGCTACTCCCGAATACGGCAAGAAGACGTTTCTGGAACGGCTAGAGCGAGAAATTGCTCGTACTAAAGCTCGTTATCCCCAAGCCACCTATATCGGGATTGCGGATGGGGCAGCCTCAAACTGGCAATTCCTCAACCTCCATACTCAGGAACAAGTGCTGGATTTCTATCATGCCTCCGCCTATCTCGGTGCGGTTGCTGTGGCGCTGTATCCCACTCATTTAGCCCAGCAACGGCACTGGCTTCAGGAGAGTTGTCATCATCTCAAACATGACCCAGGGGCAGCCACCCAACTCTACCAACAGATGCTGAAGTTATCTCAATCTTCAGAACACTCGAAGACAATTCAAGAAAACTTGGCAGCAGCAGTCACCTACTTCCAGAATCATCACCATCAGATGGACTATGCCCTTTATCGCAGCAGACACTATCCGATTGGCTCTGGAGTCACAGAAGCTGCCTGCAAGACTGTAATTAAGCAACGGTTGTGTTGTTCTGGGATGCGGTGGAAGGAGAAAGGAGCCGCCGCGATTCTGAGTTTGAGAGCGTTAGTTTTAACCTCAACGCGTTGGGACCAATTTTGGAACAAGCTGAATCAATACGGCTTTTCCATTGCCCTCTAAGAATATTAAATAGTATTAAATAGAGGTCGCACCCCGCCATGAAGTCCCGTTTACGATGTCCTGTCAATTTCTTAGCGGCATCTTTGAGCGTAACTTTGATGGTTTCATTGAGCATGATTGCTTGGGGTTCCTCTCCTACACAGTTGAGGACAGGCAGGGTGATTGCCGATCTCTTCACCTCTGGAATGCCTGGGACTTTATTTCTTGGCAAGTTCCTTATTGCAGTGATTAGTGCTTGTGCGGAGTCAAAGAAGCTCCTAGCAATTGAGAAAGCCAGACCTCAAAGCTGTGAATTGGATAGCGTCGAATGGCTTCTGTGGGGTTTACCATCGGCTTAACCAAAATTGTAAACATTCCCAAGCGATTTCCGGCAAGCACATCTGTAAACAAGCGATCGCCCACCATTCCAACTTGGTTCGGGGGCAAATTCATCCCCGTCAAGGCTCGTCTGAGTTTGCGACGAGACGGCTTCCCGGCTCCAATAATGTAGGGCAGACGGAGCGGCTCGGCAATGCGCTTGATCCGCGCTTCGCTAATGTTATTGCTGACCAACCAGAGCGTTGCTACCTGCTGAACTGCTTCAATCCAAGGCTGTAGCTCCTCAGACGCGTGAGCAGATGTGATCGGCACCAACGTTTCATCAACATCCAGCACCAGCCCTTTTAGACCAGAACGCTGAATGATTTCAGGAGTCAAACTGAGGATAGAGCTTTCTAAAATTAGATCAGGTTGTAGGAGGTTGCCCCAAGACATAAAACGCAGCCTAGTAATAAAAGGATTTTAACTCAGTTGGAGAGGTTCGCCGCTTAACTTCTATCTACAGACAGAGAGAAATAATACCCATTTCAAAAACAATTGCGACCGATTGAACGATCGCGAGAGGGTACGACATGTCGTGTCCCTTACCAGAACGAGCGTAAAGCCCCGATCTTTCAAGTCGGGGAGATAAGCGATGGACGATCGATCCAGCGTCCTATCTCTCAACAATCAGAACAGAGAGATTCTCAATACATCTTATTAGCCCGGCAACCATTGTGATGACCTTTGACCCTTACCCTAAATCCCTCTCCCAGAACGGGCAGGGTGGTTTCATGCAAGAGTTACGGATTGCTAATGTACCCGCTTCAATTTCAAAAACTGGCAGATTTAACTCGTAAATTGGGATCTCATTTTCATGCAACGCCTTAGCTTTTGCAGCGCACTACCTTAAGTCTTCAGTTAATCGCACGTCTAAAATCTGCCCTGGCTGAATCGTGGCAGATTTAGGAGCCGTCACATAAGTCACCGCCGCTCCTGCTGCCGCTCCTCCAATCACGTTGCCGCCAGAAAGTCCGCCTAAAATGGCACCTGCTACCGCCCCAATGCCTGAGTTGCGGATCAATCGATCGTTAGAAACTTTACGAGCACCGCCTAACACCTCTGATTGGGCAACGATCGCCACATTCTGCCCTTGAAGTAAAATTGCCTGAGCAATAAAACGACTGCCGCCGCCGATCGTTTCAAACTTCCCTAAGACTTCTGTGCCTTCTGGGGCGATTAAATTGCCAGCGCGATCGCGCAAACTATTTTGCAGCACCAAGACTTCTTGACGAGGCTGATCGGCTTGCAGGGACAATGCTTTGCTGCCAGGATATCGCAAGCTCAACACCGTGCCAGCCGGGACGATCGCTCCAGAATTGTAGCTGATCAATCCGGGTGGCTGCTGAGACGATCGCTCTAGCACAGGCAGCGTCGGCAGAGGTTGACCAAACTCGATCGTGTTGATTTGCCCCGATTTTGCTGAACGATTCACGATCGCCGCTTGGGGCACAGTTGGCTCTAGGGGTGGCACCGTCACGGCTGTCGCTGGGTTAGAAACCCCGGCAGGCGGCAGGTCAGACGCAGAATTAGGAATAGGCGCACGGTTGAGCGGTGGCACACTCACCGATGGGGCTGCGGTTGCAGAATTGGGCACCGTGACGGGCGGCAAAGAATCTGGAATCGCAAGACTCGGATTAATTTCTGGGAGTTGCAGACTAGGGGCTGGCTTTTGAACAATCCTCGGAGACGGCTCACTGTTTGAGGTTGGCACTTGAGGAGAAACGTCTGGAGACGCTGGCTTGGTCACAGACGGTTCAAGACTTGGGGCAATCCCTGGCGGAAAGTTTTCGGGAGATGGCGGAGTCGGAGAATTGGCAATTTTAGGCGAGGTTGGTTCAGCCACCACTGGGGGCACCGTCGTTGGAGGCAGATTGGTCGAGAGGGGTGGAGTCACTGTGGGTCGGGACACCGCGATATCAATAGGTTTGTCTGAAATAGGTTTGTCTGAAATAGGTTTGTCTGAAATAGGTTTGTCTGAAATGGGTTTGTCTGGAATGTTTGGGATCGCACGATCGGCTTCACGCGGCGCACTGACTTCGGGCTGAGTAGGCAAGATGCCCGGAGGATAGACTACTGGAGGAGCCTGATCGATTGCGGTTGGCGGCAGGCTTGAAGTTGTGGCAGGTTGCTTGGTTGCCGCTTGAGCCAGGAGGGGACGCAACACCCAACGATCGCTAGATTGTTCTGCATCGCCGACTCGCTGAAGCTGTGCCTGTCCCCGCAATAGGGTTGCATCGGGCGAAAGCTCTAACACAATGCGCGTTAGCCCTGGCTTGACCTGAGAAACCCGAACTTGTCGCACCGCTCCTTCATAGGTTTGCTGTCTCTGGACGCTTCCCACTTCGGTATCGGGCAAATCTAGGACAATGCGAGCGGGTCGCGCCATCAAAAAATAACGAGGCTTCACACCGTCTTTTAAGGTGACTTCTAGCTGGTTTGCGGTGGGGTCATATTGCCAGCCTGTTAAAGGAGCAGCCCAAGCAGGAGCCGAATCTAGACAGACGGCAAGGGAAGCTAGATAAAAGATACCTTTGCCCAACCCGTTGTGCGATTTTTTTTTCATGGTCGCGCGAAAGCCTTCAACAAACCTGGTTCATAGGATAATGCCAAGTGTTGATTTTGCAACAAATTCTGTCAGAAAAGTTAGGGATTTGTCAGCAGGGAACAAATTTTCTCAACCTGGTCTGAATAAGCTGTGTCGCTCAAAACAGGAGTTGCCCCTTCTAAAGCGATCGCCTCTTTTAAATCAATCCACGATCGACACCCGCCATATTCACTCTGATAAGAAATGACGTGGGTTTGGGAGAGGTTAGACACGCGCAAAAGCAGAATATAGAGCGGTAATTTTGGCTTCCATTGAAAGCGCTCTGCGGCAAACTGGGCGTTCCAAATATGAAACGGTAAAAGCGAGTCTAGAACTGCCGCTTCGCTGACTTGAAAAATCTCGGTAATCGCCGCCACTGAACTAATTTGCACCGTTTCAGGATGCCAGCCAGACGGGACTGCCTTCACCTTAGCTTGGAGATCATCTTTTAATAAATGGGGCTGCTGGTGTTCATAAGTTGGGTAGAGCAACACTTGAGTTTGTTCGACAGAAAAGCGTCTCTGTTCTCGAATGCCACCTTTTCGCAGCAGCACGATCGTCCTCCCAGTTTCTAGCGCATCGACAGCGATCGCCCACTCTTTCAGCGCATGGCTCAGATTTGCCATAGGTTTTGAGGCTTAAATTTTTAGGTTTGAGAAAAACTCTGAACACACCATAAAAAATGGAAACAAGATGCCTAATAGCCCAATCCAGCCGCCAAACTGCCCCAAAAAGAGGAAGAGCGTTTTGGTGTTTCCGGCAGAGCGATCGTGCGACATTGCCACAAATCGAGAACTGGCACTAATCAGCAATGCGCCGCCTAACCCCAACGGCACGCTAATCAAGAACCATGTTTTGAGTCGATCGCCCGGATCGATCAGCGCTACAGCAGGAAAGAAGACAAAACTAACAAATTCCACAGTCACCCAAAGACCCAGCGCGATGAAGAGGTCTTTTCTCTGCAACTCGTCGAAAGAGAAGTGATTCATGGTGAGATGCTAACTCTAAAGGTTTTGGATCAATGACAACTGACATAGACTATTTTTGCGAATCGGACGATCGTCGAATCTTTAGGTTTTCTCCTCGCTTGGGTTGAGAAAACCCTGTTAACTTAACTACCATGAAAGAAGCCTTGATGGGCAGTGCTGGATTACACAGTCATCAAGTTCAGCTTTTACGATCGCACCTTCAACGGAGAAAACTGTTATGACGACTCACGATTTATTGATGCTGGCTTTAATGCTGTCTCCCGGTATTTTACTATCAGTATTGGTAATGGCAAGCTTTGCCGCAGGCGGATAAAGCCAAGAACAGGAATAAGCGGAAATTTAGGTTTATCCTTTCCCCTTGAGACAGCACAAAGAGCCACTGAGAGCCTACCGTGCACACACAAGTCTCTTGGTTGGTCATTGCTGAGATCTTTGCCCCCTAAATCCCCCATTCTGGGGGATTTAGGGGGCTGAAGCCGACTGAAACGCAGCGACAAAGACTTGTGTGACACCGTGGGTTCCTGAGAGCAAGGGTAAATAGGAGCGCGAATACGAGGAGCGAAGCTAACGCCAATGACGCAAACACTCACCAAATCTACAGATCAGCGAATTGTTCTAGAGGGAACGTGGGAGCATTTCAAACACCTCCAAAAAGGGTATGAAGGAATCTCCCGTGCAAAGCTGACTTATTACAACGGAACGATCGAGATCTTTATGCCCGGTGAAGACCACGCCACATTTACCCACGTTATTGGCTATCTGATCAGCACCTTTCTGATTGATAGAGGCATCGCATTTAAACCTACAGGTGACAAAACTCAAGAGCGAGAGGGTGAAGTCTCTGCACAGGCAGATCAGTCTTACTGGATTGGGCAGCAGAAACCCATTCCCGATCTTGCGATCGAAGTCGTCTTCACCAGTGGCAATGCTGCCAAACTTTCCAAATACGGTGCGTTAGGCGTTTCTGAGGTGTGGTTTTGGGAAGACGGCACATTGGCGCTCTATCATCTGAGAGACGATGGCTATCAACGCATCAATCGGAGTGAGCTACCAGGGTTAGAGGCTCTAGACTTAGATTTGCTAAAACGCTGTATTCTCGTTGGAGAGACCGATTTGGGTAGAGCGGTTCAGATGTTGCGATCGCAGGAGGGCAATCACCCATGATAGTCAGTGGAAAACTGGAACTCACTATTTAAGCCCTATCTCCTGGAGCCTTTGTTGAAGATAAGCGCCTGCCGTAATCGGAGGAAAAGTTGCATGACCTCCGGTTTTAGAAATGCTGCTGGGCAGAGGTGTTAAGTCTGCTTCAGGTTTGGGATGAACAAAATAAGGCATTGAGAAGCGACGATCGCGATCGTGATCAGGATTGACCACTTGATGAGTTGTGCTTTTGAGCAATCCATTCGTCAATTGCTGAAGCATATCGCCACTATCGACAATAATTTGACCTTCGAGAGCGTGAATCGGTCGCCACAAACCATCTCGTTGCCGAAGTTCTAACCCGTCTGCGGTGGCTTCACACAACAACGTGATCAGATTGATGTCTTCGTGAGGAGCCGATCGTAAACTGGCTGGGTGGGCATCGATCGAAACAGGCGGGTAGTGAATGACGCGCAGAATTGTGTCACCGCCGATCGTCATCTCTCGCAGCAGATTTCTCGGCTCTCCTAAATACAGCGCACAGGCTTCTAGCAGTTTGGCGGCACAGGCTGCAAGTTGAGTATGCAGTTCGTTTAGAGTCGGGGCAAACTGCGGAACTTCTGCGGGATGCAGGTTCGGCAACTTTGACGCGCCGACATGCCAAAATTCTTTGAGATCGGGGACGGGATGATCTTTCGCGTGTTCTCGACCAAAGCGCGTAAAGCCTCTCTGTCCGTTGAGTTGCGGATCTTCATAGCGTCGCTTCACCGCTTCTGGAAGCTCAAAAAAAGTTTGAGCAACCTGATAAGCAGACTGAATCAGCGTGGAGTCAACGCCGTGATTAATCACCGCAAAAAAGCCGATGTCTTCTAATGCAGACCCCATCGCTGTCACAAAACTTTGCTGTCGCGGGGGCGAATCAGAGAGAAAATCTTGTAGATCGACTACAGGAATGGTTTGGAGACGCATAGATGGAAGGGCAAACGATGGATACGCTTTCTTTGATAAATGTCGCAACGTGGCTGGTTCCAGTTTATGCAGCATTGGTGACGATCGGCGGCATTATTGGCTACACCCAGTCTAAAAGCAAAATCTCGCTGATCGCTGGTTTAGGAAGTGGGGCAGCCTTGGCGATCGCAACCTTACAGCCTCCGGTGATGCGGTTTGCGATCGCTGCTTTAATTGCCGCGCTGTTGCTGGTGGTCTTTGTCGTGCGGTTTTTGAAGACTCGCGCCTTCATGCCTGCTGGACTGATGGCGATTCTGAGCGGTGTGGCTTCGACGCTCTTTATTTTAGGCTTTTTTGCCAATCAAACCATTCGCTGACTCTTTGTTATGCACAGTCTAGAACACGACGACGGTGCGCTCTTGGGTCAATAGTTAGGGAGCGTCTCCCAAAAGGGGATATTGACGACTCCCTAGCCCCAACTTCCTACAGTTGAATGGTTGTTCGGTTATGCAACTCCTCTACTTGAATTAGGAAACCATCACCCAGAACAATGTTGAATTTCACTAAAGAACGTTCAACTTGATAACCGGGCAACACTCGGACGATTTGATATTCAGTCATCAAATCACTCATGCCATCCCATTTGAACAATGCCAGTTGATTGGATGCAATCTCACTCAGTTGTGAAACAAACTCTTCAATGCGATCGCTGACATTCACGAGAATGCCAGACGAGAGGAAGATGTAACGCTCTTGCAAATCCAAAGTGACACTGACTCGATAACGTTTCTCGATTGAGCAACGCAACTCAACGGTGAACGAAATCGAGCCAGGAACGATCGTCCTAACTCCCATAATATTTTGTCCTCTCGGTTAATTCAAAGAGGACAAGAATGCTGATTTCTCAGAGATTCTATAGGGATGAAAAACATATGCAGGATCTTGATTCCAGCCTTTCAAGATCCCATAGCAAAACCGACGGTGTACAATCATGAACGCCTCCTGAGTTAATGCAAGTAACTAGGGATGGAAGTCCTCGGAGTCTGATTTCGTAGATCAGGCTTCGGGGCACAACTTCATCACTGCGGTGTATTGTACAAGAGTTTTTTGTTTTTTGGAATGCTGAATTTTTGAGGAGGTGCGCTTACCCTTTGATTTCTGCTTGTCCCATTTCTCGTGGATGCCGCTTGTGATGAAAAGCAACCGATCGCTTAACCCACTAATACTTAGCTTTTTTCGGTTTGATACGAGTCATGTTTGCGTTGAATGATGTCCCGCACAACCTCCGATCGCATCTTGGGACGTTCATCCATAAAAGTTTATAATTCTTCAACAAAGTAACGGGTGTGCTCTCATAGAATCAGAATCTCCAATGAAAAGTGAGGGGAGATACCCGGAAAGTTTCGGGGTATCTCCCCAAACCAGAGAGATATACGGAAGGTTTCCGTATAATCAATAGTTCGGTTGCTTGAGTCATTGGTTGGGACAGAGACCACACAAAGGCTTAAAATTCTGATACAAGTACTTCTTAAAAGGATCTGACTGATGAAGGCGTTCAACATTGAAGACACGGCAATGATTTTGATCGATCATCAGGTCGGGACAAACACCTGGGCAAGCACAACTCCGCTTGAACTCTTGCAACGAAATGTGATTATTCTGGCAAAATTCGCCAAAGGCACAGGAATGCCAACCGTTTTGACTTCAAGTCAAGAAACGAATGTCAACGTTCAAGGTCCGTTGATGCCCGAACTACAAGAGATTTTGCCCGAAGAATTTGCCGCACGGATTAAGCGTCAAGGGGTGGTCAACGCTTGGGATGATGAAAATTTTGCGAATGCTTGCCGTAACACGGGGAAGAAAAATTTTGTGATGGCAGGCGTAACAACCGACGTTTGCATGGTTGCGCCTGCAATTAGTGCGCTTGAAGAAGGTTTCAACGTCAAGGTTGTGTGTGATGCCTGCGGTTCGACGAATCAGATTGCGGAAGAAATGTCTTGGCGCAGAATGGAACGTGCGGGTATCGGCTTAACCAGTACAAATGCGATAGTTGCTGAACTGGTCAAGAATTGGGCTTCGACTGCTGGTGCGATCGCCTTCCCTTTGTTGACATAAAGCAAAGTAATGCGGAATTGCCAAACCTGAGTTAAAACTTTCGTAAACACAATCGAACAACGCTGTTGCAGCGGACTACCAAGGTTCACTGATGCCGATGCCAAGACGATTTACAGCCGCTGAACAGCAACGTTAGCTTGCGGCGCACAGCTTGGAGAGTTGCGCTATTTTTGTAAAATCATAAGCACAATGCCTTCTCTCGAAATTATCTGCATCCAACAACTGGAGCCGACCGACTTTTCGCACTTGCCGTTCAGGGTTGAGGCAGAGACGGTGTTGACTTCACATCGCAGCCCACAGCCTTTGTTCCAAGGAGATTTTGATAAGTTGCAAGGCTGTATCTATCATCTGCTTGATGAGAAGAGCGTAACTGCTTACAATCTTCTCAAGCGAGATTGGTATAGAGAAGGCGATGATTCAGATGATAATGTAGAATTCAAGGATGAATACTTGCCTCTTGTAAAAAGCCTGCTTAAACAGTTGCTTGCGGCTTCACCTGTTGGTCAAATTCTGTTCACAACAGATTATCAGTTTGGTTCCGATGGCGCAGAAAGGTATGGATCAATTTCATTCTCTGAGTTTTGGCAAATGCACAATGCGGGTAAGGTCAAAATGAACGCCTCATACTTGATATCCGCAAGCTAACAACTCGGTTGCAGCGGACACATAGATGTTCTGTAAAATCTTGGGAGTGCTCCGTGCCGCTGAACCGACCCGTTATACGGCTCAGTTTTCGGTGCAGACGGTACACTTCAGCTAGTGGTGGGATGCGATCGTAAATAATTTTCGAGATCATCTGCTGGAGCATAGTAATGAAAGAGTGGTACAAGGAAGACCTCGCATACATTCATGATGTTGGTCATAGTGATTACGCTCTCAAGTCAGCCCCTGGCATACTCAAAATTTTGGCTCAAAACAACATTCGAGACGGTTTAGTAGTGGACTTGGGCTGTGGAAGTGGATTATCAGCTTTAGAACTCACGAAAGCGCATTATCAGGTTTTCGGGGTGGATATTTCTGAGTCTCTGATTTCAATCGCTCGAAATAGAGTTCCAAGTGCTGAGTTTCGAGTTGAGTCACTATTTAAGGTCGATATCCCATCTTGTAATGCGGTTATCTCAGTCGGTGAATGTCTCAATTACCTGTTTGATGATGATAATAATTATCAAATACTCACTCAACTTCTTGAGCGTATTTACAACGCATTAGCTCCGGGGGGTGTTTTTGTTTTTGATATTGCAGAACCCGGTCAAGTGATAGAAGGCAACAGAGTTAAAAGTTTTACTGAGGGGAAAGATTGGATAGTGCTGGTTGAAAAGGAGGAGGATCAGGAGAAGTTAGTCTTAAGCCGTCGCATTGTCACTTTACGCAGAGTGGGAGAATACTATAGGCGGGATGACGAGTTGCATTATTTGGGATTGTATAAAGCCGCAGATATTACTGAGAAGTTGAGCCAAGTCGGTTTTACTGTTGAGAGTATGGAGAGTTACGGTGATTACAAGTTACCACAAGCTCATGTTGCCTTTGTTGCACACAAATCAATGTGACATCGAAAATTAGGCGATCACCATATAACAATTGCGGTGCAACGGATTGAGGGAAGCCGCTGGGGCTAAGTTCAAGGGGATCGGCAACCGCTGACCGCAAACGTTAGACCGACAGCGCCATTTAGTTCACTTGTACTGTATGCTAAAATCTTCGTGACGCTACGATCTAACTAGCGTTGGAGCCGACAACCGAATTTGCATTCTTCGTCAGTGAGCAGAACCGCTTGCGGTTGCGGCTCAACTAGGTTTTATGCGGCTAAGGTTTTGGTAGAGACAACCTTGAAAGGTTAGCTCAGATCTTGCACCCGTCTCAACGATTTCCCGATCACCCGCCCTGAATTAAAATTCGGGCTAGTCGCAAAAGTCCTCTGAAGAGGACTGAGCCAAAGTTTCAACCCGTTTCAATGGGTTTAAGCGATGAGCCAGGAACTTCAGTTTTGGGCGGTTGTTGACAGAGGTGCAAGATCTAAGTTAGATCTGATAGACGATTACCATGACAAACTCTCTGGGTTTCGTAAATTGAAAACTGAGCTATTTGTTTACTTATGTTTAAGCTAGCTTCCGATTACAACCATCTAAGTGACTTACTCGCATCGCAACATTGGAGAGAAGCCGATGATGAAACTGCCAGGATTATGCTGAAAATTGCAGAAAGAGAGGCAGAGGGGTGGTTAGATTGTAATTCGATAGGACTTACGCATTGACAAAAGTAGCAAGGTCTGAAGTCAAGCCACCGTCGATTGGGAGAGGTTTTCCAAGATGAACTGACGGATCACG
>NZ_MPPI01000064.1 GCF_001895925.1 Phormidesmis priestleyi ULC007
GTTGGGCGTTCCCTCATCCTCGGTCGGGTCGCCCAGGTGCCGAAACTTGCCGCACTTCTCCAAGGTGGTTAAGTCAATCAATACTTTCAGGGGGCTGCCAGAGCCTGGAAGATGCGCTCTCATCTGCTGCAACACCTGGTGGCGAGTCGTTCTCAGCACCGAACGAGTTGACCACTCGGAGTGATTCAGAAAGCGGCTCAACGCGCTAGCAGATTTCGTCTGGCACCCCTGAGGGACAGGATGACCCTGCGCCTCTAAAAACAGTCCTAAAAGAGAACTGAGACTAGCGTGCTGATAGGGGCTAGGCATCAAGTGAAGCAGGGCGTACACTAATCCTTGGGCGTGTTGCAAGATGGTTTCCATAACCGTCCTAATTCAACTATTTCTACGCCCTTTCTTACAGACTTTTAGCCGTTTTGCAACTCCCTGTTGAGACTGCTGCAAGATCTGAGTTCCTCCTGATGTTAATTCGACGACGAATTGTATGGGTGTTACTACCCGTATACCCAGTGACTCTGTTGCACTCCGAAAATCTCGAACATTTGATGTGACGACTATTGCTCCTGCATTCATCGCACAATCAATGACCAAATCATCGCCCGGATCGGGTGAAGTCAGTCGCCACGAGAAGTAAATCGGCGTAAAGTGAGCCGCATTGAGAAGCGACCCTAATACAGACTGCAATTGACTCCAACGGACTTCTGAAAGTTTGCGAGACAACACATCCTCATATTCATAGGCGAGGGCATTAGAAACGTAAACTTCTATAAAACCAGCCAACCAGGCATCAATAATGAGACCCGCAGCTCCACCTTGTTTAGTTAAGCCTTCAAACACAACATTGGTATCAATGACAACTCGAAGGAATAGTACAGCAGGTATAACACCACTATAGCACCATATGCGGTGTCGCTCTACACGACGTACCGTAGTTTTGAGCGTTTACAGGACCTTACCTGATTTGCGATCGATTTTATTCTACTCAGCAAGCTCAACCATTCTGGGAATGCTAGGCTCGTAGCCTTATACAAAAAACGGTATGACGCAACTCACACTACCGATGCTTTGGCAGGAAGCCGCAAGATTTGCAGATATTGAAAGCATTTATGACGAACCCGCTTTGTATGGCGTGACTGACGGAAAAGCGATCGGCACCTACCTTGAGCATAAGTTTACGGCTCACTTAATCACCTTGTACACATTACTGCCTGGAAATTCTGCAATGGGGATTGATCTACCGGGTCTTGAAGTCGATATCAAGGTGACAAGCATCCGTCAACCTCAATCATCTTGTCCTTACCGATCGGCGCGGCAAAAGATATTTGGTCTTGGCTATCACCTACTCGTGTTTGTCTACAGCAAAACCGACGACTCGATCAACCGGACGGGTCGGCTAGAAATGCTGCACACAATTTTTGTAGATAAGACCCGAACTGCCGACTTTCAAATGACACGAGGAATCATTCAAATTCTAGAAAACGACGGCAATGTTGATGATCTCATCGCTTTTATGATGGATAGAAACCTTCCAGTTGATGAGATTGAAGCTCAAAAGCTGGCTGAAGAACTTTTGCAAAACCCGCCGGAGCCTGGATATCTCACTATCTCAAATGCTCTACAGTGGCGACTTCAATACAGCCGTGTGATTCAAAACGCTGGTAACGTAGAGGGTGTTTATCGGGTGAGGTAATGAGGCATGGTCTTGCTCAAGAATAGTCGGGCTTGCGAGTTTGGCGATTTTCAAACTCCCGATGACTTGGCTCGTCGATCGCTTCAGGTGATCAAACAACTTACGATCGACCCTAAATCGATCCTAGAACCAACTTGTGGGCGTGGCTCATTCCTGCTAGCGGCGATCGCAGCATTTCCCACTGCTCAACAATCTGTGGGGGTTGAGATCAATAAAACTCACTTAGAAGCATTACAGCAGCAACTCATTGCCAATGGAATAGACCTTTCCGTTCAAACACTACACGCTGACTTCTTTCAAATGGACTGGTCTGAAATTCTAAGTCAGTTGCCTGAACCAATTTTAGTAATTGGCAATCCGCCTTGGGTCACGAATTCGATGCTGGGAGGACTTCAAAGCTCTAATCTTCCCAAGAAGTCAAATTTTCAGAGCTTGAATGGATTGGATGCCCTCACAGGCAAGAGCAATTTTGACATTTCAGAATGGATGTTACTTCAGCATCTTGAATGGTTCAAGCAGCGAACTGGAATAATGGCAATGCTCTGCAAAGCATCAGTGGCGCGTAAGGTGTTGGTCTACGCTTGGAAGCACGGCTATCCAACCCAATCTGCCCGGATTTATAAGTTTGACGCGATGCATTATTTTAGGGCGGCTGTCGATGCCTGCTTGTTTGTGGTGGAGTTTGGACAGCATTCATTCTCAAAAGACTGCCTTGTTTATGATGATTTGTCGGACGCTCAAGCATCCCACACACTCGGATATCGAAACGGAGTAATGATTGCTAATATAGTCGTTTACGATCGCTGGCAACATCTGCATGGAAGCGATGAAAAATGTACTTGGCGTTCTGGCATTAAGCATGACTGTGCTAAGGTGATGGAGCTAGAAAAAAGGACTGATGGTTATCGGAATGGTAACGGCATCACGATCGCTTTAGAAAACATCTATATCTATCCTCTTTTCAAAAGCTCAGACATTAGTAACAACCGAATCGTAACGTGTCGAAAATATTTACTTGTCACACAACACCTCGTCGGGGAAGATACGGCTCACATTGAGTATGATGCTCCCATAACATGGCGATATCTTCAAGACAATGCAGATGCTCTTGCAAAACGAGGCAGTTCAATCTACCAAAATCGTCCACCTTTCTCAATTTTTGGAGTCGGTGACTACACTTTCAGGCCTTGGAAGGTCGCAATTTCAGGATTCTATAAAAAAGTAGTGTTCACTGCCATTCGCTCAGTTGATGACCGACCTGCCGTATTTGATGACACGGTTTATTTTCTGTCATGCGGGTCTGAAGACGAGGCGGTGTTTCTCACTGAAATCCTTAACTCCTCGATCGCGACAGAATTTCTAAGTTCCATGATCTTCTGGAATGATAAACGACCGATCACGATCGACTTACTAAAACGATTGAACATTGCGGCTCTTGCAACAGAGCTTGGGCGAGAGAATGAGTATGTTGCCTGTGTACAACAGATTCCAGAGAAACGTACCAAAACCTCTCAGAAAAGACGTAAGATTTCAACTAGTTGTTGATTCTGTTCATCAATGCCGATCGCAACCCGCCGTTTGTCTAACAAATTCGATCGGTTGAAATAACGCAGAATTTTGCCCAACGGTTTTGTGCATTTAGTGAGCCGTTGATTCGTTTACGTTGTCGGATGTGTCAGAAGCTGTCAGCTTGTTGAGTAAAGTTGTGCTCGCTTCATTTAACCCAACCAGTTTCACCTCGGTTCCATTGCGACGAAACTGAAGGACGACTTTATTGATCGCGTTAACCGCCGATTGATCCCAGAGATGAGCCGCAGAGAAATCGATCGCAACAGACTCTAATCCTTCTTTGAAGTTAAACGCGGCTAGAAACTCATCGATCGAGACAAAAAACAATTGTCCTGCAACGCGATAAGTGCGGTGTGCGCTGTCAAAACTCAAACTAGAATCAACAAAAATAACCTTAGCAATCTTACGTGAGAAGAACACTGTGCTTAATACAATGCCAACCCCAACGCCGATCGCTAAATTGTGAGTTAGGAAAGTCATCATGACTGTTGTAAGCATCACGACTGTCTCGCTGCGAGGAACCCGCGAAATCAATTTCAGAGATGACCAGCTAAACGTTTCGATCGACACCATAATCATCACTGCAACCAGTGCCGCCATCGGAATTTGCTTGACCCAATCTCCCATCACTAGAATGAAGAACAGCAGAAAAACGCCTGCACACAGCGTTGAAAGTCGCCCCCGCCCCCCCGATTGAAAGTTAATCACTGATTGTCCGATCAAGGCGCAGCCTGCCATCCCGCCAAAGAAGCCTGTGACAATGTTGGCGATGCCCTGTCCTTTAGCTTCTTGATTTTTGTTGCTGGGAGTATCGGTGAGTTCATCTAGCAAGGCAGCGGTCAGTAGCGATTCGAGCAGCCCCACGATCGCCAACGTCAGCGAATATGGAAAGATAATTTGCAGCGTTTCTGCATTCAGCGGCACGTTTGGCACGATGAAAAATGGCAGTGTTGTCGGCAATTCGCCCATAGTGCCCACAGTGGGAACATCAATTTTGACCATGATCACAACCGCCGTCATCACCACGATCGCGACTAACGAAGACGGAATGGCTTTTGTAAATCTAGGCAACGTGTAGATGATGGAAAACGCGATCACAACGATCGGATACACGGCTAGAGGAACGTTTATAAGCTGCGGCAGTTGTGCCACAAAAATCAGAACTGCCAGTGCATTGACAAATCCCAGCATGACCGCGTGGGGAACATACTTCATTTGGCGGCCCAGCTTCAGCACGCCAAACAAAACCTGCAAGATTCCCGTGAGAATCGTGGCTGCAAGTAGATATTGCAGCCCGTGATCTTTGACGAGATGAATCATCAGCAGTGACATTGATCCGGTTGCGGCTGAAATTAAGCCAGGTCGCCCCCCCACGATCGCGGTGATCACAGCGATGATCGATGCAGCATATAACCCAACTTTTGGGTCAACGCCAGCGATAATCGAGAATGCGATCGCTTCTGGAATCAATGCCAGCGCCACTGCCGTTCCTGATAAAACATCTGCTCTCACATTTGAGAACCATTCCTGTTTCAGAGCTTGAGAATTCAACTTCATCTCTTTCCTTAAATATTTGTCGGACAAACGTCTTGATTGACAAACTGCCCACTACTCAACAAAGGAAATTATCCAAGATTCCCGTAGAGAGCGAATGAATAGGATCAAATTTCTTACGATCGATAAACATTGGTAAGTATGAAGTGAAACCAGTGTTTAAAGGGGAGCCAAGCCTTCAAAGATTCGCGCGGCTGTCACCGTTTGAATGATCAAGACAGATGCCACGAAAATCTTTCCCTTCTGCAAGCCTTGCCAATCTGATAAAAGGGGTCAAGTCGCAGTGCATCTAGTAAATCCATAAAATCCAAGCTTTGATGAGAGGCCCAACCGATCGAACGCAATTACAGTACAGGAGATTAGATGTTCTCCGTATCTACCGCAAAATTTTCTTTATCGGTTCCTTACACTTTGGAATTTTCTTAAATCTACGATGAAGTTTTAGGGTGTTCGCCTTTAAAATAGAGTTAGCGGATAGCTAACTTGTGATCCCCACAAATCAGCCATCCACTGCATTTTTTGCCTAATCTGTTGCTGCTAGATCCCGGCACCATCCAAAAATTCGTCGATGACACGATTGCTCAGTTGGCACTTAGGCAAAGGAGCATCCGTTCCATTAGTTGGTGAGTTTAAAGAGGTCGGATTTTGGAACGCTTCTTCAGGATTCACCGCCGCCATCGCATAGCAAACCGCTAGTGATTGACGCGTTTGCACGAGTTGAAGCTGCTGCTCTAAAGATTCGATGCGATCGACGAGTGCCCGAATCACCTGAGCCTCAGAATCGGGGAGTCGCCCGTGCTCTAGTGGCTCAACGCGCTCACCCGATCGAAAGACAATCCGACCGGGAACGCCAACCACGGTGCAATCAGCAGGCACATCTCGCAACACCACTGATCCTGCGCCAATCCGCACATTGTTGCCGATTTGCAGATTTCCTAAAACTTTGGCACCTGCGCCGACGATAACGTTTTCGCCCAGAGTTGGGTGGCGTTTACCGCTTTCTTTGCCCGTTCCACCGAGGGTAACGCCTTGATAGATTAGCGCATAGTCACCGACGATCGCTGTCTCACCAATCACAACTCCCATGCCGTGATCGATGAAGACTCCTATTCCGATCGTCGCTCCGGGGTGAATCTCAATTCCCGTAAAAAATCTAGCAAGATGAGAAATAAACCGAGGCACGAAGGGCAACCCCCACCCATAAAGCCAGTGGGCGAAGCGATGAAGAACTAATGCTTGCAAACCCGGATAGCAAAATAAGACTTCTAACCACTTGCGGGCGGCAGGGTCGCGATCGAAAATGATTTTGAAGTCAGCAGTCAGCGCTTTCAGCACAGGTGACACCCCTTGTGGCACGATAGACCAGTTTCTATCTTATCTCGCTTGGTTTACCTGCTGAGTGCTTTCACCAAATGTTTGAAAAACCAGCCAGTTGGTTTATCGCCACTCATCTCGTAGACGCGCTACTATCCAAAAAGAATCTTAAATTCAGCCTGAAGGAATTCTGATTATGTTCTTTGACGAACTCTCGCCCATTTTTAAAGAAATCACTCAGCAACCCGTTGCCTTCTTTGGCGGGCTAGTCTCTGGGCTGCTGCGCTTAAGTCTGGCTGATGACCCTGTTAAAAGTTGGTTAGACCAGCAGACAGGCACGACTTCTTACCCAACTTCTAGCAGTGGCAGCCACAATGGCAACAGTCCTCAGTCGATCTCGATCGATTAGGGAACTCTCGGAAGTGGCACAAAATCTCCAATCATTCCGGTTTTCCCAACCACGATCGAGACACCGATCTTTGAGAGAATTGAGATGTATTCTAGCTACCTTGGCCTGAGTTTTGGATTTGTGACCCTGTTGCTGCTGCTGTTTGGAGGGCTGCACTGGTTGCAGATTCCGACGGGGAGCTTTGTAGATTGGGCGATCGCGGCAGCGAGTTTTGGCTGGTTGCTGGCGATCGTCACCATCCCGTGGAACATTTATTTTGATGCAAAGGAAGCCCTCGCAGAAGCAGCGCTTTCTGATGAGAAGGGCATTCCTGTTGATCAACGCCAAGTGGACTATATTCGAGTCGTTGCCGAGCGATCAGGCTGGGTCGTGATTGCTCTACACATTCTTTCAGCGATCGGATTGTATGGACTGGCGGCTGCGGGGATCAGTCAAGTCGGCTACGTCAGTTCTGGGGCAGCGTTGCTGTTAACGGTGCTTCGTCCGGCAGTGCGAACCTATCAATATTTTGCGACTCGAATTGCGACGCTGCGACAGCAGTTTCAATATCCGCGCGAAGACGTGGTTGAACTGCGGAGCCGATTTCAGCAATTAGAAGCCACAGTGGAGCGGTTAGCATCTCAACTTAATCCTGATGATCCGAGTTCTTGGGTGGCAACTCAGCAGCGTCAATCTGATGCGATTCGTCAAGACTTAACCCATGTGGCGGCGAGTCAAGAAAACTTACGATCGACCAATCAAGCCGAACACGATCGCTTGTCCCGTGAGGCAAAACAGGCGATCGCTCAACTTACCACTGACGGACAGTTTCTCGACCATGTGCGCGAAATTATCCGCTTCTTTAAAACCGCTTAATGGCTTGTTAGATTGCTCAAACAGTCAGTAAGGACGATGGGGTAGCATTGTTTATGAGAACGAGAAGCTGAAGAGAAACGAGATGGGCAAAAAACGCCATCCATCTAAGAGTTCGATTTCGAGCCGAGATGAAAGTGCAGTTTTTCTAGATGAGATTCTTCAATGGCTATGCGAGTTGCAGTCGAAGGAGCTTGAGATCTTTGATGAAAAACGATTCCTTGAGTTAGCCGAAGTCGTTGTTAAGAAAATGGGTGTGAGAGTTTTTTACGATCTAGATCGGAACTACCGCAATGCCTACAATTTTTTGATCTTGATTCATGAGCAAGGCAAGTCACCCTCTGCGTCAACTGACAATGACTACGACTCAGCAGAAAAATTAGCTCAGTTTAAAATACGAGTCGATGTCAGTCGAAAAGGTGGATTCTTTCGTCTTCGGGTGTATGAAATTTCACTCGTTGACACCACTGTTTTGGTTCCTACACAAGAGCGCTCAAAGTCGTTATTCAAGCTTTGTGAACAACTTGTTCGCTTGCTAAAAGCACAAGGCTTGGTTCAAATTCCTGACGCGCTGATTGAACGTCATATCAATGGGCAAAACGTGTTAGGCGGTGAGGTAACAGTAAGAACACAACTCTTCGGTGAAATCTAAGTAGCGATCGCAATTTCACTTTTAGAAATATACACATTCATGAACTGGAGTGAAAAAATACTTTGTCACCAAACGAGGACTGTAAACTACTGAATGGACATGATTGCGCCAATGGTCTATCCAAGGAAGAGAACAGCAATGCCCTGGTTTGTGAAGATCGAAGAAGGAATTGTCGATAAGGCTGTCTTCGATCGCCATGTTGCCGCCCATAAAGCGTTTGTTAAAGAGTTAATCGACAGAGGTCACGAAGCCCGCACTGGCTACTGGGCGCACTATGGGGGCGGAATGCTTTTGTTTAAGGCCGCCTCAATGGATCAAGCCAAAGCGATCGTCGCTGAAGATCCCCTCGTTCAAAACGGGTGTGTTGATTACCGACTTTATGAGTGGCGTGTGGTGGTCGAATAATGCTATTCTGATAAGTGACTCGGATCTATGCGATCGCGACACCCAAATCTTGTCAGGACCGGAAGGTAGCAGCAATACGGGATGCTCACGATAGGCGTAGTCTCCGGGTCACTTTTTTTGGACGGTAAACCCCCGTAGTCAGTCTTCTAGTTTTCTTCGCTATCCTGGAAGAAACTGACACAGGAGCCTAAAGCATATGGGTTTGGGAGATCTCGTTCAAAAAGCGGTTTATTTAGGCATTGGCGTGGCCTCTTACGCGGGTGAAAAAGCGGGCGAGAAGCTTGGCGAACTGCGAGTGCAGGTGCAAAAATTGGCAGATGAAATGGTCGATCGAGGCGAGATGACGGCTGAAGAAGGTCGGCGTTTTGTCGATGAAATGGTGAGCCGCGCTCAACAAAACCCCACCGTTGAGCCGACCGCCAAAAAACCCACAGAACCTCGCAAAATCGAGATTCTCGATGACGAAGAAACCCCTACCGCATCTGCGCCTCCTAACAGCGTTGACGAAATGCGGCGGCAAGTGATGGATCTGCAAGAAGAACTGCGACGCTTAAAGCGTGACTAGATTTAAGCGCCAGTCACCCAGTAAGGGCATGGCATTGTCGTGCCCCTATTCAGTCTCGACTTTTAACGGTTGAGAAGTTTTCAAACCAGCCTTTGCGCTTGAAGAAGACAATCAAGACCGTCGCGATCGCAATCATCACCGCCCAACAGAGTGGATAACCCAAATACCAGTTAAGTTCTGGCATGTTGAACGGAGACTTCTCGACGTTGAAGTTCATGCCATAAACTCCGGCAACAAAGGTGAGCGGAATAAAGATCGTCGAGACGATCGTCAAAAGCTTCATCACTTCATTCATGCGGTTGCTGACTGACGACAGATAGACATCCATCAGACTAGAGGATAGCTCTCGGTAAGTCTCTACCATGTCTAGCACCTGAACGGCATGATCATAGCAATCGCGCAAATAAACTCGAACTTCATCACTAATCAGGTCGCTGCCATCTCGAATCAGCGCATTAATGGCATCGCGCTGCGGCCAAATTGATCGCCGCAAAGTCAACAACTCGCGCTTGATCTTGTGAATCTTTTCTAGAGTTTGACGCGTCGGATTAGCGACCACTTCATCTTCTAATTCTTCGATTTCTTCTCCATAGTTTTCAAGAATTGGGAAAAAGCCGTCTACGATCGAGTCTAGAAGCGTGTAGGCGAGATAGTCAGCATTGTGTTTGCGAATCGTGCCTTTATTGAGACGAATCCGTTCTCGCACGGTGGCAAAACAGTCGTTTTCCGGCTCCTCTTGCACCGTCAGCAGATAGTGTTTGCCCAAAATCAAGCTGACTTGCTCGGTGAGAAAGCTTCTGCCCGATCGCCGCAGCATCACCATACGAGCGATGATCAGCAGTTGGTCTTCATATTCCTCCACTTTGGGGCGCTGTGGCACATTCACAATGTCTTCTAACACTAGGGGATGCAGCGTAAAGACCGCTCCTAGCCGCTTTAAGATATCTTCACTGCCTAGCCCTTTGACATCGACCCAAGACACCGATTCTGTGTCGAGGTGAGCCGCACACTCTTCGGGCGTTTCGACTTGCAGACGAATGGCGGTTTTCTCGCTATAGTCGATCAGCACAATCACTGGAGGCGGAGCATCTGGCTCAATGTTTAGGGTTCCGGGCATTGAACCGGGGACATCATAGAAATAATCGATCGTCGATTCTTCATCATCGGGGGGCACCACCAATCTTGAAGGCTGAAGCCGCTTTCCTACCATGCCAAATTACCTCGCGTTCTGATGTAAACAATGTAATCTGCAATCTCTCTATCCGACTTACCTGATATCCTGCTAACGTAGCTTCTGAGGCATCACTCGTTGACTGAGACTCCCTCCCCTTCTTCATCTTTAGGACTTTGGAGCCAGCGCCTACTCGCTGCGGTGCTGCTCGGTGGACAGGTCTTAGTGCATCTGCTCAATGGCAAGATTAATCGCCGCAACACGTTAGAGCAAATGGCGGCGGTCGGGCCTGAGTCGCTGTTAATTGCTTTGATCACGGCTGGCTTTGTCGGCGCAGTATTTACCATTCAGGTGGCGCGAGAATTTATTAATCTGGGTGCAGGAACGGCAGTCGGAGGGGTGCTGGTTATTTCTCTATCGAGAGAGTTGGCTCCGGTGCTGACTGCCGTTGTTTTAGCGGGTCGAGTTGGCTCGGCGTTTGCAGCAGAAATCGGCACGATGAAGGTGACAGAGCAGATCGACGCGCTCTATATGCTGCGAACTGACCCGATCGATTATCTCGTCATTCCGCGGGTGATTGCCTGCTGTTTGATGTTGCCGATTCTCACCGTTCTGGCACTGGTTACAGGTGTGGCAGGCGGAATGGTGATTGCTGATGCGCTGTATGGCATTTCTAACACCGTGTTTCTCAACTCGGCGCGCAATTTTTTGAGCGTTTGGGATTTATGCAGTGCGCCGATCAAAGGCTTTTTCTTTGGGGCACTGATTTCAATTATTGGCTCTAGCTGGGGTTTGACTACAACGGGCGGCGCAAAAGGAGTCGGACAATCTACGACAACAGCGGTCGTTACTTCGCTGCTGGCGATCTTTATTTCTAATTTCTTCCTATCGTGGCTGATGTTTCAAGGCACAGGCAGCGCCGTGAGTCGAGGACTTTAACAAAGAACGCCTGTATTTCTGGCTTTTTTGTTTGTATTCTGTTGCTAAAGGGTGAAGTCTATCCAGCGATCGAGCCAAGCGTCATTAAAAAAGAATCTTCTCATCCCTCTATCTGAGTTAGAGCGGGTAGAGTGGGAACGATCGCCCAAACTACTCTTGACGTTTCTCTATAGGTAGTGTTTTATGGGGAAACGATTTTTGAAGTACGCTATATCTATTATCGTTCTTGATCACCTGGACTGCCCCTATGGTTTCACAAATAGAAACTCCGGTTTTTGACTCCGATCGAGTCCTCAATCTCAGCATTGAGGGCTTGGTGCAAGTGTTTACGTCTTTTCACCGCAACTTTTTCACTGGGGTAATGGCACAAGCGCTGCGAATTGCGGGGCAGGGCACCTCGGTTTTAGTGGTGCAGTTTCTCAAGGGGGGAATTGGGCAGGGGCACGATCGACCCGTGCAACTCAGTCAAAACCTAGATTGGATTCGGTGTGACATTCCTCGTTGCATTGACACGCCAGAACTAGATGATGCCGAAGTCGTGGCGCTGCTTGAGTTGTGGCAATATACCCAAGCGGTGGTGCATCAGGGCAAATATGACCTGGTGGTGCTAGACGAGTTGAGTCTGGCGATCAACTTTGGGTTGATTCCTCAAGCCGAAGTGCTGGCGTTTTTAAAGCAGCGTCCTCGTCAGGTCGATGTCATTTTGACTGGCCCTGAGATGCCTCAAGCGATTCTAGATGTAGCCGATCAGATTACTGAACTTCGTCGTAGCCACCAACCCTGAGCAATCACCATGATTAAAAACGATAACTGGATTTCGCAAATGGCGCAAAAGGGTATGATTAGCCCCTTTGAGCCTCAATTGGTTAGACGAGTCGAGGGGGCACCCGTCATTTCTTATGGGTTGAGCAGCTTTGGCTATGATCTGCGACTGTCACCCTCCGAGTTTCGGATTTTTCGTCACATTCCGGGCACAGTGGTTGACCCTAAACATTTCAACCCTGCCAATTTAGAACCCGCAGCCCTGCACGACGATGAGAATGGCAGCTATTTTATTTTGCCTGCTCACACCTATGGATTGGGGGTCGCACTAGAGCGATTAGAAGTGCCCGAAAACGTGACAGTAATTTGCATTGGCAAATCGACCTATGCGCGAATTGGGTTAATTGCTAATCTAACGCCTGCTGAAGCTGGTTGGCGGGGACATTTAACGCTAGAGTTTTCTAATTCGTCGAGTGCTGACTGTCGCATTTATGCCAACGAAGGGATTGTGCAGTTGCTCTTTTTAGAAGGGGCACCCTGCGCTGTCAGCTATGAGACTCGTCGGGGAAAGTATCAAGATCAGTCGGAGCGGGTGACGTTGGCGCGAGTGTAGAAGCATGGGGAAACCTGTCACTTGAAGTTTGCTCTACGCCAGCGAAAAAAGCCTTCTAAAAAGTCTTGTAAGCCAGAGTTGTGGTTAAGTTTTTGAGACTCCCATTCGATCGCAACTCTGGTTAAAATCTCTGAAAACGTAGGTGACAGAAATCCCAGATCGTTAAAGACCTGAACTTTGAGTTTTTGATTGATTGCAAGGACGATCGGGCTAATCAGTTCGCTCGCGTCTTCCCCAACAATATGCGTTCCTAAAATCTCCCCATTACGACGAGTAATAACTTTAATAAATCCCGTAGTCTTAGTTTGGATCTGCGCTTTTACTAAGGTTTTGAAAAACTGTCGCACAATCACCACATCTTTGCCATAAACTTGATTTGCTTGAGACTCAGTTAAGCCGACCCAGGCAATCTGTGGATTAGAGAAAATAGCACGGGGAACCTTACGATCATCAATCTTAAATACTGGAAAAAACAACGCATTTTTAAGCGCGATATTTACCTCTTGTTGAGCAATTGAGTGAACAGAGTTACCGCAAATGTAGATACGATCGTGAGCAGATTGCAATTTAGTATTCACTCGAACCGGAAACGAAATGCCCATCGCTTCTAGATTGAGAGATTCTAGGTTTGGCTGAAAGCCTGCTGCTAAGAAAATCTCATCGGTTTCGATCGCTTTATCACCCGCCTGAACCCATTTTTTAGACTGAATCTTTCTGACTTGAGTTACTAGAGTGTAAGTTAACACTCGAATTCCTTCTGATTCTAACTGAGCTTGAATCAGAAACGCTGCTTCTCGATCGGCGGTTTCTAAAAATCCAGTACTCATAATCAAGGTGACTTGAGAACCCAAACGATTAAAGGTTTGTGCGGTTTCAATCCCGATCGCATCATCGCCAATAATTACGAGTTTTGATGGAATAGTTTGACCGATCGTTTCAGAAGTTAAATAACCCGTCGTTTGTAATCCCTCAATGTTTGGAATAACTGGAATTTGCTCGGTTGCGATTAGAAAAGTCCGCGATCGTAACACTCGCTGATCCACCAAAAAGCCAGAATGTGGTTCACGACAAAATTCACCAGAACTAGCAATAAACTCAATGCCAAGAGAGGCTAAAACGGCTGGAGAATCGAGTTGTTGAAGTGTTGAGTTGATAGTGTCTGCCCATTTTTTTGCTTCTGCCAGTTGCAGCACTCCAGAGACGATTTCGGAGTGATATAAACCTAATTGATTAACACGATCGAGACTTTGAGCAATGTCTCCAATCTCTGCAAATGCGTGACGGACAATCGTCGAATCTGAGCGGATGTTTTGCTCAACGATCGCGACTCTCGCCTTAAGTTTTGCAGCCGATAGGGCCGCATAGATTCCTGTGGCGGTGTTACCAATGACAACCAAATCATAGTCAACTGCCATAGGATTCACAAAATATCGGTTAGACCTGCGATTAATCGTTGATTTTCAGACTCAGAACGAACTGCAATTCGGAAGTAGCGATCGCCCAATTCTGGAAAGCTTAAACAATCTCGAATCAGAATTTGGTGCTGCTTTAAAAGTCGCTGTTGAATCTCAGGAACCGATTGCTGCGATCGCACTAAGAAAAAGTTAGCCGCACTAGGATAAGGACATAAACCCGGCAATGCTGCCAGACCTGAAAATAGTTTGGGTTTGGCACTTTGTAACCAGTCCCAAGTCTGTTGCTGAAATTGCTGAAATTCTGTATCTAACAACATCGCCTCAGCCGCAACCGATGCCAAAATGTTAACTGACCAGGGATCTCGACGAGTTTGCCAAACCTTCAAATAATCAGGATGGGCGATCGCATAGCCCAACCGCAATCCGGGCAGACTGTAGAATTTTGTCAGCGATCGTAAAATCACTAAATTGGGATGACGTTGGACATCTTCGATTAAACTTTGCTGGCGATCAGGCGGCAAAAAATCCATAAATGCCTCATCCAGCACGACCAGCGAAAACTCGTCTAAACACGACAAAATTGATGCTCTCGAAAACAGTTGTCCCGTCGGATTGTGAGGATTATTAAGCAATAAACCAGCCGATCGAGCTTGAGTTTTAACGGCGGAACTTGGCATCGAGGACGCTAAATTCAACAGATCAGGCTCGATTCCCTGCTCTTCAACCCTGGCGAAATCAAACGGGCACCGACTCACCTTGGCATCAAAAGTGCTCAGTGCCCGAAAATAATCACTAAACCCTGGCGTAAGCACTTGAGTTTCGTCTAACTTTGCGAGATCCCAGCAAGCCCAGGTGAGCAACTCAGCGGCACCATTTCCCGGCAAGACCCATTCGCTGGGCAACTGGTGAGTCTTAGCGATCGCCCGCCGCAACTGCCCATAGTCCGGGTCAGGATATTCTCGCACTAGGGCTAAATTGTTTTGAATCGCCGCGATCGCCGATTGGGGCGGCCCCAACGGGCTAATGCTGGCAGAAAAATCAAGAATGGCAGAGGGAGAACAGCTAGCCAGTTCTGCTGCCCAAGCCAAATTCCCCCCGTGCACTGGTCGATTCAAAAAGTTTGCCTGCTGAATAATTGAGTGGGTTATTTGTCGGAAGGAGCAACTTTCTCTTTGAAGAGCTTTCCAGCCGAAAATGCCGGAACTTTAGTTGCGGGAATCTCCATCTTATCGCCCGTTTTGGGGTTGCGCCCCTCACGAGCCTTGCGCTCACGTGACTCAAACGAGCCAAAACCTACGAGCGTTACTTTGTCACCTGAAGCTACCGCTTCAACGATCGTTTCGATCGTCGCCGTCAAAACGGCATCGGCTTGTTTTTTGGTGACGCTGGCTTTGTCAGCAACTGCATCCACGAGTTCGCCTTTGTTCATATAAATCTCCCAGAAGTTATCTTATGAGTTGAGTGGTGTCACGAGTCTCATATTGAGACTACAAATGAGTTTTCGAGGCGGTTGATTCAAAATGGCTGAAACTCCCATTTTCTCGAATTTTCAATGACCCATTCTATAGGCTGTTTTATAAATGTGGAGCGTCAAAAGCTTTAAGTTATATGGACTTCAGCATTTTTTCGCTGATTTTGAGCAATTTGGTAAGCATTTGTGCTTACCAAAGAGGAAGGTTCGCTAAGAAAGTTTACGTTAGTCTCGCTCACTCTGGTTTTGGGTGGGATCAGAAGGGCGATCGCAGAAGACACGAACGAGTCCCAATCTTGTCTCATTTGAGAAAGCACCCAACCCCAAAAATCAGAGCCAATCGGCGGCAAATTTGCGTTCTAAGGTGCCTAGCCCTAGCTGCTCAGATCCGATCGCAGGCACTTCAAACAGTGCCACCATATCTTTGAGGCTAGGCTCACCCCGACTCGCCCCAGTCAACCCTTTAGCAATCACTAAGCCACAATAGCCTTTGGTTTTTTTGCAGCGCTGATCCCACTTTTTTCTCGCTTGCAGATGCGTCGGGTCGTCTTCGGCAAACTCACCAAACAGATGCAGCTCATCGTTGCCTGTTTGCAAAAGTCCAAGATCATAATGATCGCCCACAAAGGGGTCAGCCCCCGGATTAAAGCAAATCCCCTTGATTCCGCCAGCCGCTTGAATCTCTGCGATCATGACCTTCGCTTTGGGTCGCGAGGTTTGAATCAAAATCACAGGCAGTCCTTCTCCGACCTCAGCAGGTTCTCCAGGTTGGTGATAGTCAAGCTGCGATCGCATTCGTCCCACCGTCTCCCAGGGAATTACGCCCAAGCTGAGAAACGAGTTTTCGGGCACCAAATCATCGCGAATGATCGGAAAAGCATCATCCTCGTCATCGCCCACCAGGGCAAACAGTTCATCTGCCACATCGGGCATCGTCGCCACTTTGACCGACACTAGCGCTGTGTCTGCTTCAGCACCTTCGGGCACCGGGATCTTATAGCGACTGCTAATTGGCGGAAAAGCATCGTCTAACTTGCGGCGGTGCTGACGCATAAAGCGGTGCAGAGCCTCTAAAACCACCACGAGCGCGATCGCTTCTTCGTCATAGAGAAACGATCGAATGCCTTCTAACGGATGCAAATTGCCAAAAACAGGCTGAATCTCTGAGTCATCTGAGTCAGCCAGGTCAAATTCTTCTTCGTCAAATTCTTCTTCATCGCCGTCAGATTCATAGCTCACAAACAGACAGTCTTGCCCTAGAAAGGCTTCTTCCATCTGTTCGAGCGACTCGTTAGCCAGCACTCGCTGCCGAAACTGCTTGAGCGAATCGAGCGATCGATAGAACAAAACGCCATACTCCATGCCCAACCTGCCCATCACTGAGGCATAGACAGCGCCCAGATCCCACTGGTTTAACTCAATTTCTAAAATTTGATGATCGCCCAACACGTCCCAGGGGGCATCTTGCCAAATCTCTTCTGCCTTCTCGATCAGTTGCTCGGCAAATTGGGGTGGCAACTTGGGCGGACGCGTGTCGGCGACTTCTTGAAACCCTCGAAAAATCTCATCAATCAGCGGCAGTTCGGGCACATAGTCGAGCGCAATCTCTAAATCTTGCAGCACACCTCTGAGATAGAACTGAGTTTCACGATCGCGCACCACAATTTTTTGAGGTCTAGCGGGTTTACCCGGATTGTGAGGATGCTCCATCGCTCGCAGCAGGGTTCGCACGATCGCTTCTGGCCCAGTTTCTGCTGGCACCATATCCATCGCCCGCACGACCCCCATCGACCCGTCAACCCAAAGAATGCATTCACCGTCTGGCTTAGACAGCGATGGAGTCAGATCTGTCCAGTCTGTTTGTTCAAGCGGCGAACCCGGTGAGAGGGGACGACGATCGCCCTCCCATACGCTGGGAAACTGCGGCAAGTCAAGCAGCCGACGACGAGTAGCACGATTGAGACCAGTCATAACCAAGCCAGATAACGGAAGAACAGAGCGGACATTCGGGCAGCAGACTTTATATTAAACGCTAATCCTTTTCCTCACCGATATTCTGCAAAGCCCTTCTTCAGCATAGCTAGACGAGTCAAGTTATGAGTCACGAATCAGTTTTCAGCAAATAATCGATAAGATGGTGACATAGATACGATCGTTTTTTGATGTAGCCAAGGAGTCAGACGGGCAGATGACACAAACAACCCAGTCTCAACAACGCGGAATTATGATGAGCGAGACTGCGCTCAAGCATGTGATGCTGCTGCGAGAAAACCAAGGAAAAGATCTTTGTCTCCGGGTCGGGGTTCGGGGCGGCGGCTGCTCTGGCATGTCTTACACGATGGATTTTGAAGACCCTAATAACATTCGTCCTGATGATGAGGTTTATGATTACGGCGGCTTTCAAGTGATCAGCGATCCCAAAAGCTTGCTCTATCTTTATGGTCTAATGCTGGATTATAGCGATGCTTTAATTGGTGGAGGTTTCCAATTCACTAACCCCAATGCCAGCGCGACTTGTGGGTGCGGAAAGTCATTTACGACTTAAGCGATCGTTAGTCATGAGTTAGGAGGTTCCGAGATCACGGCTCATGACTGATTAATTTGTTCAATTTTCTAGTTCGATCATGACCCAAACTATTGAAACGCTTTTTGACCAAGGGCTGGAACGCTATAAAGCTGGAGAAGATCCAGAGGTGTTGATTCCGGTTTTTAAAGACATCTGCGATCGTTCTCGCAAGAGTAGCTCTGCTTGGACGTGTCTAGCCTGGCTCTATCTGTTGGCGGATAAGCCTTCTCTGGCGCTGACTGCTGCCCAAAAAGCCGTGAAGCTCAACCCTCAAGATCCTCAAGCGCGAGTCAATCTCGTGATGGCAATGTTAGAACTGTCAAAGCCTGGGGTCAGACCTCACATTGAGATTGCTCAACAGTTGACGACGCTGCCTGAGTTGGGTGATGAAGTCAAGCAAAACATTGCAGATGGATTCACGCGCAAGCCTGACTGGAAGAGTTTGCAACGTGTGAACGCCTGGTTATTTGAATCCTGAGCGTTTTGCAATTCACAAAACTGAGATAGAGTCTGCTCTGTGGGGTTGGCTCTATTTTTTTAGGTCTTAATTTGTGAATGTGACAGATCCGCGAGAGGGCACGGCAGTGCCATGCCCGTACACAAAGGGCGCATAGGGTAGGGGCACAACATGTCGTGCCCTCTCGCGATCGTTTGATCAATCTCATTTGTTTTTGAAATTGATATTCTTCTCAGAAATGGTGAGTAGAAATCGATGGATTTAGAAGAAAGATGAAGCTCGATCGCACTGCAATTTTCCAAAATCGATGCCAAAAAACTGTCGAAACGTAAGCTGGCTAATCGAATGGCAAAAATTTCTTCTATTTCTAAGTAGCTAGGCGCAATTAAATATAAAACGCTCCAGTGAGTACTCACCCGATTGACTCCGGGATTCCATCCCCCGCATCACCACCTTGGCTAAGTCATACTGATTATCGAAC
>NZ_MPPI01000066.1 GCF_001895925.1 Phormidesmis priestleyi ULC007
CATCATCGGTTTGGTTGATAAAGCTAAGCAGATCTTGCATACCATCTTTCACGGTTGTCATCAGGGGTCACGACCCACTCAGCCTTCATCTTACAACTGATTTAGGATTGCTATAGCTGCGGGCATAGAGATAAGCAACGGGAATTGCATCTGTGCGGGGATTGAAATCGTCCATAAACAATTCCACTGGCTCTTCAATTTTGAGCAGGGTCAGTTCAGGCAGAGACCGCACTTCTAAACACAGCGTCTGACCATCATATTGTTTTTCTAATAGCCCTAAGGCGGCCAAACGATCGATCATCATCCCGGCTGCTCGATCGCTGCCCCGTTCTTGATCTCCATAAAATAATTCTGCCGCCTCTCGGTGAGTGCAGGCGATTGAGCCTTCAGGAGGCTCTAGACTACTTAACGGCTGAGGGATAATTCCTTCTAGCTCTTCTTGCTGTTTAAGAAGTAAGTAAGCCCAAAGTCTGACAAAACACTCTGCTCGACGACGAGTCAACCCGCCCCGTTTTTGAAGCATGGAAGCATAGAGCTTTTGACGATCGAGCGGGAATAATTTATCTAGGAAACTGGGGTTCATGGGGGCAGAACCATTCTATGAGAATGAGAATAAATTTAGAAAAAGACCCGATCGGGTGAAGCGTTTATGAGACAGTCGGCCGATAATTCGATACATAACCTATCAGATGGGCTTTCCGTAAGCAAGTAGGCTTTAAGAAATTGCTTCAATAGTGGTTCTAGTAGAATTGCCTAGGGGACTGTGAATGGGTATTTCTGATCAACCCCTATCAGTCTATGTTGAAATTATTCAACACTCATCGGTATTAAGCCGCCAATTTAGCAGTCATCGTCTGACTCTAGACTTGCGTGCTCTTAACCCCATCGTTAATCTCGCGTCTGTGACTGTTGTTCTAGAGTCATGTTATTCCCTAAAGGTGGAAAATCTCGGAAACTTCATACTACTTCAGGTTACTTCACCCTCTTTCAGGTTGCTTGGATCTACGCCACTATCTTAGACAGCATTACAGGCTACTCATTGCAGGTTCAGAGTCACAGGTAGCAAGATAGCTCCAGTGCTTGAGGATTTTGCCCCATGACCGCCCCTATATTTGTAGCGCCTCCACAAATTCAGTTGCCAGTTTGCTCCCGGTCAAATTTTCGATTGTCTAAGCGTGACTTAGAGAATACAGCCTCTCTTGTGCGCTCTTCCAAACGCCCAACGCCCATTGAGTCAAAACCTCTAGAAGAGAATACTCCTTTAGAAAGCTTTGACTCAGAAGCGCTTTGGGGTCGTTTGGTTGAGTCAATGCCGGGGGGAGTGATCGTTGTTGCCCAAACCCTTCGACCCGTCTACACAAGCTCAAAAGCGACGCGTCTTTGTCAGCAGCTAAGTTCAGAAGAGGGTCATAATGCCAGTCTTCTGGATGTGGTGACTGAGGTCTGTCATCGGCTACTCAAAACAGAATCAGAGCATAGATTTCTCGTTGCAGAATATCAGGGACATCGAGGACGCAGCGTTCGCTTGCGGGCGAGTTGGTTGTCTACTAATGCACACAGTTCTAACGTGGGCAGTGATCAGCCATACATTCTCGTTCTGTTAGAGGATTGTGATGAAGCGCTGAAAGAAAATCTGTGGATCGATCGTCAAAAATATGACTTGACCGATCGAGAAGCCGAAATCTGGATGCTGTTGCGGCAGGAATACACTTATCAAGAAATTGCGGACATTTTGCAGATTAGTCTTAACACTGTGAAGACTCATGTGAAAAACGTTTATGCCAAGCGCAGGAGTGTAGTCGGGCAAGGAAGAATTTGGTACTCCAAATAAGTCAGTTGCCCAGCTTGAGTTAAACCATTACCCAAAATGCATGTTAGAGATCAAGGAAGACTCTAGACTTGAGACGGCTATGATCTCAAGTCTAGAGTTTCGGCTTTTAAACCGTCGATGGCAAGGTCAATGGAATTTCTTTCGCAGGTCGTAACTTATAGCCCCGCCTATACGCTAGTTCCAACCTATGAATGCTTTAATCGCTGTACTTACTGCAACTTCCGATCCGATCCGGGCACGAGTCCCTGGTTAACACTGGTTGATGCAGAAAAAGTTTTGAACCGTCTGAAAAATCAGGGAATTATTGAAATTCTTGTCCTGAGTGGAGAAGTTCACCCTCAAAGCGCGCGACGAACAGATTGGGTGCAGCACATTTACAACCTTTGTGAACTGGCGCTTGCAATGGGATTTTTGCCCCACACCAATGCAGGGCCTCTCAGCTTCGCAGAAATGACGAAGTTGAAGGAAGTCAATGTATCAATGGGGTTGATGCTAGAGCAACTCACGCCAGAACTTCTAAAAACCGTTCATCGACATGCACCCAGTAAATTGCCGGAGCTGCGATCGCAGCAGTTAGCCTATGCAGGAGCGCTACAGATCCCGTTTACGACCGGGTTGTTATTGGGGATTGGAGAAACAGAGCGCGATCGCTGGGAGAGTCTAGAGGCGATCGCTCACATTCAAGAGCGCTGGGGAAATATTCAAGAAGTTATTTTGCAACCCTACAGCCCTGGACAACAGGAATCTTGGGCGGGGTCTGCATTTCAGCCAAAGGATTTGCTAGAGATGATTAAAGTAGCACGTCAAGTTTTGCCAGAGACGATCGCCCTGCAAATTCCTCCTAATCTCCTGCAACCAGAGATGTTGATGGCTTGTTTAAAGGCAGGAGCCAATGATTTAGGCGGAATCAGCCCTCACGATGAAGTTAATCCGGATTATCCACATCCGCAGGTGCATCAGTTAACAGCCAGGCTCAAACAGGCAGGGTGGGAAGTGGTTCCCCGGTTGCCCGTTTACCCGCAATATGATGGATGGCTGCCGTCTCAATTGCAGAAAGTTGTGAGTGAGTGGCGATCGCGACTGCAATCTAGCAAACACAAGGAACCCTGAGAGTAGCTCATTTTGAAACCTGTATGATTTCAGGAAAAAATACCCGGACAGAGTTTGAGTGTTTACTACAAGCTCGCAATGATCACCCAGACCAGAGTGCAGAGATTGATCAGCAAATTCAGGAGATATTTAGCCACACTTGCGCGATTTTTGTCCTTGATATGTCTGGCTTTTCACAGCTCACGCTTCGCCACGGAATTTTGCATTTCTTAGGAATGATTCGCCGCATGAGGGTGATTAGTGAGCCGATCGTTCTGCAATTTGAGGGTAGAGTGATCAAGCAGGAGGCAGATAACTTATTTGCGATGTTTCCCGATGTGATGTCGGCGATCGCAGCGTCTTTCTCGATCTTAAAAGACTTGGCAGCAGTCAACACTGGTTTACCAGATGAGCAAGATATTTATGTGGGCATCGGCATTGGGTATGGTGAAGTGCTAGTCGTTGGAGATGACGACCTCTATGGGAGCGAAATGAACTTGGCTTGTAAACTCGGCGAGGACTTAGCCCGACGCAGCGAGATTCTGCTCACCCAGTCAGCTTTTCAAGAAGTACAGCACCATCCCGGAGTTTGGGAGCCACTCGATTTATCAATCTCTGGAATAGCCTTGGTAGCACACAGAGTGCGATCGCTCCTCGGAGTTTCGCAAATCGCTTAGAGTGATCAAACTTGGGCAGAGCTAGTCACTGCTAAGAACTCTCGCACCTTCTGAAGATAAGTTGGCGCATCTTCTAGCATCGGAAAATGCGCCGTATTCGGAATCAAAAAATATTCAATCTTGTCATTCAGTTCGGCTGCATAGCGACCCAATTCTGGCGGAATGATGATGTCATATTCTCCAGAAACCAATAGAGTCGGCACCTTTAGTTGAGCAAACTCATCAGGCATCACTTCAGCCGCCTTTTTGCTGACGCAGGTAAAGATCGTTCCTAATGCTGCATCGTAGTCTGCCATTAGAAAGTCATCTAGAAACGCACGACTAATTTCACCAGAAAGGGGACGGTGTAGAAACCGCTGCATAAACAGTCGATCCATAAACGGCAGTTTATAGAGCCAGCGAGGACGATATTTGACAACATAGCCCCCAAATTTGTAGAACGCATTGAAGGATTTTTCGTCATATTCAAAAATGCCGCTACAGGTGAGGATGGCTCTCTCGACCCGATCGCCGTGCAAATTCAAAAAAAATGTTCCCACCGAAGCGCCCATCGAGTGAGCATTGAGATAAATTTGCCCTAGCCCCAGTGCGTCTAATAAACTCGCCAAGTCTTCTGCATAGCTTTCGAGTTCATAGCTGAGTTCTTCTTTCGTGTCTGGAGGTTGAGCGAGAATCGGTGTTTCTTGGTCGTTTGTCCGTGAGCGACCAAACCCGCGCATATCGTAGAGTAAGCAATCAAAGGTGTCAGAAAGCGCTCTAGCTGTGCTTTCCCAATAGCGTGAAGATCCACCCCATCCGTGAATAAAAACCATGACGGGTTTTCCGGTGGGCTGAGGCTGCCCAGATGTCACCCATTCGTAATAGTGCCTAAATCGATTAACCGTTGCGTATGCCATCTTAGAACTTTGAATTTTAAGGATTGAGTTTTAAGTTCAGGATTTGTTGACTCAAAACTCAAGACTTAATTTTAAGCCGATTCAGGCTTCGGAAGCGATGAAGGGTGTACTAAAAGCTCGGCAGTAGAGCGTTTTTCGACCATCTCACGAGTGATTGAGCATCGAGTCACATCCTTTCGAGAAGGTAGCTCATACATCACATCTAGCATCAATTCTTCTACGATACTCCGAAGCGCTCTGGCTCCAGTCTTACGGCGATAGGCTTCTTGAGCGATCGCCCTCACAGCATCTTGCTTAAAGTCAAGCTGCACGTTGTCCATCTTCAGCAGCTTTTGAAATTGCTTCACCAGGGCATTGCGAGGCTCAGTCAGAATTTCAGCCAATGCGTCTTCATCCAGCGGGTCAACAACTGCCATGACTGGAATCCGCCCGATGAATTCTGGAATCATGCCAAACTTCACAAGGTCATCGGGTTCAAGATGTTTGAGAATGTCGGCAGTGCGCTTGTCTTTAGAGGGCTGATTATCTCCGCCTTGGACAAAGCCCATTGATCGCTTGCCGATTCGTTGCTCAATCGACTTATCTAATCCAACAAACGCCCCACCGCAGATGAACAGAATATTGCCCGTATCGATTTGAATGCAATCTTGGTAAGGGTGTTTGCGTCCGCCTTGAGGGGGAACGTTTGCAACTGTGCCCTCTAGCATCTTTAGGAGAGCTTGTTGAACCCCTTCGCCAGAAACATCGCGAGTGATGGAAGGATTTTCACTTTTGCGAGCAATTTTGTCGATCTCATCGATATAGATGATGCCACGTTGTGCTTCTTCAACATCTAAATCAGCAACTTGCAGCAGGCGGAGCAAAATGTTTTCTACGTCCTCACCGACGTAGCCTGCCTCAGTCAGCGTCGTTGCATCGGCAACAGCAAAGGGCACATCCAAAATTTCTGCCAGGGTTTGCGCCAAAAGCGTCTTACCACAACCCGTCGGGCCGATCAGCAGAATATTAGATTTTTGTAGCTCAACCGAGTCATCAGGAGCCGCTTTGCCGCCGCTACCATTTTTAGTTTGAATGAAGCTAAGACGCTTGTAATGGTTGTAAACGGCGACCGAAAGGACTTTTTTTGCTTCGTCTTGACCGATTACCTGCTCGTCGAGATATTTTTTGATCTCTCGCGGCTTAGGAATCTGGCTCAAAGAAATATTGGATGATCGCGCTCGGCGCTTTTCGGGCGCTTGCTCTTTGCGAGGCACAGGCTGAGGAACTGCACTAGAGTCGAACAACTCCTCATCTAAAATTTCGTTGCACAAGTCTACGCATTCATCGCAGATGTAAACGCCTGGTCCTGCAATCAGCTTGCGTACTTGCTCCTGGGACTTGCCACAAAAAGAACATTTTAGATGGGAGTCGTATTTGGACATACCTTCCTCTTAAACTATTGCGGCGACAGGTACTTCCACTTTAGGAAGATTCTGCCGAGTGATTACTTGGTCAATCAAACCGTAGTCTTTTGCTTCTTGAGCCGACATGAAGAAATCGCGCTCAGTGTCGGCTTCAATCCTTTCAAAAGGCTGCCCAGTGTGTTCAGCCAATAGCTCATTGAGCTTGCGCTTATGATAAAGGATTTCTTTCGCCTGGATCTCAATATCCACCGCTTGACCTTGAGCACCGCCCAAGGGTTGGTGAATCATGATTCGGGAGCTAGGAAGCGACATTCGTTTGCCTTTTGTGCCTCCAGAGAGGAGAAATGCCCCCATGCTGGCAGCCAGACCAAAACAAATGGTCACGACATCGCAACGAACTTGCTGCATCGTATCGTAAATTGCCATCCCTGCGGTGACAGAGCCACCCGGAGAGTTGATGTAAATTTGAATGTCTTTTTCAGAATCTTCAGCTTCTAGGAAAAGCATCTGAGCGACCAGCGAGTCTGCTACGGCATCATCGACTTGAGTTCCAAGAAACACGATGCGCTCACGCAGGAGGCGAGAGTAAATGTCAAACGCTCGATCGCCGCGACCAGACTGCTCAACCACCATCGGCACGACGCTGGTCGGAGTCATAGACAGCACTTCCAAGGGAGCTTGATTAGTAATGGAAAGGTTGTAAGACTTAGATTGAAGCATAGAGTCAAAGCGTTGCTTGAAGGCACTTTTGATCAAATTAACTGACGAGATTTTCGCTCTGGTCATGCACACATTATGCCTTAACTCACCTGAGACTGGGGTCGATCCTCTAAAAAGACTTCCCTGACTTAGAAGCTCAGTCTTAGGGGAATCCTATTCGGCTTCGATCGTAGATGCCTCGACCTCGATCGCGTCATCTGCATCTAGCTCGATCGCGTCATCTGCATCTAGCTCGATCGCGTCGTCTTCGAGAACTTCCTCCTCTTTTTTCAGCGTCCCTTCAGGCACTAGATCGATCGTGTTGTGTTCCTCTAGCCAAGCGAGAATCTTTTCTTTGAGTAGGTCTTCAGCAACGGCACTGCGGAGCCGATCGGCATCGACCTCTCGCCCTTCTAGATCTGCCATAACTTCACGAACTTTAGCGTTAACTTCAGACTCGCTGGTGGTGAGCGACTCACGCTTGGCAACTTCGCCTAGCGCTAAGGTGCGTTTGATGCGATCGATCGCGTCAGGGCGAGAACGCTCTTTCAACATCGGCAGCGTTTCTTGATTGAGCAAGCGCTTGATATCAATGCCCTGGTTTTGAAGCTGCATTGCCGTCTGCGTGATCATAAATTCGACTTCCCGCTCAACGAGCGTTTCAGGAAGCTCGACTTCAACTTGAGTGATCAATTCATCTAGAATCGCTTGCTCTTTGTTGGATTTGGTTTTTTGCTCTGCTTCTTCGGCGAATCGCTTTTCTAGAGACTCGCGTAGTTCAGCGATCGTGGGGTAGTCGCCGCCACTCGCATCTTGAGCAAAGTCGTCATCCAGTTCGGGCAGTTCTTTTTCTTTTAATTCTTTAAGGGTCATGGTGAAGGTGGCAGGGCGACCCGCTAACTCTTCTTGAGGGTAATCGTCTGGGAAGGTGACTGACACTTCTTTGGTGTCTCCAGGATTCATCTCGACGATGCCATCAATAAAGCCAGGAATGAATTTTCCGTCATCTAGCTCGATCTGGAAGTCTTGAGCCTGACCGCCTGGAACGTCTTGCTCTTCGGCATCTTCACCTGCGGGAGTAAAACGCCCATGATAATCAACCACTGCCGTATCGCCCTTCTGTGCGGCTCTGCCTTCGACCGGAACGAGAGTCGCCATCTGAGTTTGATAATTTCCCAAGACAGTATCAACTTTGCCCTCTTCAGGCTTGACTTCTTCTGCCTGGACGCTTAAACCTGTGTATTGTTTGAGATCGACCTCTGGCTGAATATCGACCGCTGCCGAGAAAGTGAGTGAGTTTCCTGGCTCAAATTGAGTCACCAACTCCTCAAACGAAGAGCGCAGTTGAAAGTTGCCGATCGCTTCGATTTTTTCCTGCTCTAGCGCTGCTTTGAGTGCCTTATCTACAAGGTCTTCAACCGCCGCCGCTTTGATGCGAGTCGGGCCAAATCGCTGAATCAGCACTTGACGAGGCACTTTTCCCTTCCGAAACCCAGGAATATTGGTTGAGCGGGTGAAATCTTGTAGCACCCGCTCATAAGCCTGTTTAGACATCTCTGGTGTGATTTCAATTTCCAGACCAACCTGGCTGGCGGGAAGTTTTTCCTGGGTAACTTTCATTAGCGTATGAGTTGCAAACGATATGGGGTTTGGTGAGCGGGGCGAAACTCTAGGCATCGTTGACATCACCGCAGTTAGCAATACTAACCGATTCTCGACCTGCTTGACTCAATTCTGTGATTGAATCTTAAGAATCTGCCTAAGATAAATTGTGCGATCGAGCACTCTTGAGATAGGGTTAGAACGCCTACTTTATAAGACTAATGATTTCTCGTCATTACTTTAAGCAAATTTACGTTAACCTTTTGCAGAATTTTCTGAAAGCACGATAACCTCTAAGTTGAATCTGGAGCTTGCAGCAGAGTTGCCAAGAGTTTAAAAAGACAGTTTCACTGTAATTTTAATTTCTATATATTAAGAAATCGCTTTCACACAAAAACTTCTAAAACCTCCGAGGTTTGAATTCAGAAAATTAGCATTTGGAGGAAATAAACTTTGGGTCAATTCTATCGGGTCGCAATCTTAGGAGCGACGGGCGCTGTCGGCACAGAATTACTAGAACTGTTAGAAAGTCGCCACTTTCCATTGGCTGACCTGAAACTGCTGGCATCTGCACGATCGGCAGGCACAACCCTAAAGTTTCGGGGAGAAAAGCTAACGGTTGAAGCGGTTAATGCCCAATCCTTTGATGGGGTTGACATCGTGTTAGCGTCAGCAGGCGGTTCGATTTCTAAAGCTTGGGCGAAGACTGCGATCGCCGCAGGAGCCGTGATGATCGACAACTCAAGCGCCTTTCGCATGGACTCTAAAGTGCCGCTGATCGTGCCAGAGGTCAACCCGCAAGAAGCTGCAAACCATCAGGGTTTGATCGCCAACCCAAATTGCACCACGATTTTGATGTCAGTGGCAGTTTACCCACTCCATCGAGTTCAGCCGATCAAGCGGATTGTTGCCTCAACCTATCAGTCTGCTAGTGGGGCTGGGGCACGAGCGATGGAAGAAGTCAAAACTCAGTCTCAGGCAATTCTCAACGGGCAAACGCCCAAACCAGAAATATTTCCTTACCCGCTTGCATTTAATCTATTCCCGCATAACTCCCCGCTGAATGAGCAAGGCTATTGCGAGGAAGAGATGAAAATGGTCAACGAAACTCGAAAGATCTTGGGAGCCAGTGACCTGAGAATCACGGCAACCTGTGTACGGGTTCCCGTCCTGCGCGCTCACTCAGAATCGATTAACCTAGAGTTTGAAAGCCCATTTGATGTGGCGAAAGCAAGAGAAATTCTGAGCAAAGCGCCGGGTGTAAAGCTAGTCGATGACTGGCAGGCAAACTATTTCCCGATGCCGATCGACGCAAGCGGTAAAGATGACATACTGGTTGGTCGAATTCGTCAGGATATTTCAAACCCGAACGGGCTAGAGTTATGGCTGTGCGGTGATCAGATTCGTAAAGGAGCCGCTTTAAACGCCATTCAGATTGCAGAGCTATTAGTTGAGAAGAATCTATTAAAGCCTCAGATTGCAGCGATTGTTTAAAGTCTTGTAGACGGACACAGGACGAAAAATATCAAGGAGTAACAGTAGAGTGTGGTGAATTTTGGACGTGTTTTAACCGCGATGATTACGCCATTTAATCTAGATGGCACGGTTAACTATGAAGTGACAGAGAAACTAGCCGCCCATCTAGCTGACAATGGCACTGACACCCTTGTAGTTTGTGGCACTACTGGCGAATCACCAACCCTGAGTTGGGAGGAAGAATTTGAGTTATTCAGGGTCGTAAAAAGCGCCGTGAGTGGGAATGCCAAAGTCATGGCAGGAACGGGGTCAAATTCGACGACGGAGGCGATCGCAGCCACCCAAAAAGCTGCTAAGATGGGCCTAGACGGAAGTTTGCAAGTGGTTCCTTACTACAATAAGCCTCCTCAGTCAGGGCTTTATCGCCACTTTGAAGCGATCGCGCAAGCTGCTTTTGATCTGCCAATCATGCTTTACAATGTGCCTGGGCGCACAAGTCAAAATCTTTTACCTGAAACGGTTGCAAAGCTTGCTGAAATCTCAAATATTGTGGCAGTGAAGGAAGCAAGTGGCAATCTTGACCAGGCTAGCCAAATTAGACAGTTGACACCGACTGATTTTGCAATCTACTCTGGAGATGACTCGTTAACGCTGCCCATGCTAGCGATCGGAGGCAGCGGAGTTGTCAGTGTCGCGAGCCACTTAGTGGGTGTTCAACTTCAGCAAATGATTCGAGCGTTTGAAAGTGGTCAGGTGCAAGCGGCGACTCAGATTCATCTCAAGCTCTTTTCGTTATTCAAAGCTTTGTTTATCACGACCAATCCGATTCCTGTTAAAGAAGCCCTAAAGCTACAAGGGTGGAACGTTGGCTCTTTCCGTCTTCCTCTCTGCGATCCAGATGAAGAAGTTCGCGCTATGCTAAAGACCGTGATGGCAGAGCTTAATCTTCTCGAATAGCTCCCAAAAGTTTTCCGACAACTGAATAGCCTACTGGCGGTGCTGAAACTGAGGCTCTAATGTCTCTTCGGTTATTCCGTGTTCAAACCTGATCGTCACTTTGACTGCATTGCTCGATCGATAAACCTACAATTCACTCTGCAAAGCTTTGAGTTGTATGCCGATCAGCGCCTCCTAGCTCTTTATTTCTAGAAACGACCTCCTATGTACTGAATCACTTTTTCCTATTAAATCTCTGCCTTGTAATTTGCAAAACCTAACGTTCAATCCATTGAAAACTAATCTTCCGAAACCTACTACAAAGATCCAAATGACCCAAAACAATTCTTCTGAAGCGCTCAAAATTATTCCCCTCGGTGGGCTGCACGAAATTGGTAAAAATACCTGCGTGTTTGAGTATGGAGATGAAATTATCCTGCTAGATGCAGGTCTAGCCTTCCCGACTGATGGCATGCACGGCGTTAATATTGTGTTGCCCGACATGACCTATCTGCGCGAAAATCGCCACAAAATCAAGGGCATGATCGTCACTCACGGGCACGAAGACCACATTGGCGGCATTCCTTTTCACCTGAAGCAGTTTGACATTCCGGTGATCTACGGCCCCCGGTTGGCGATGGCACTTTTAGAGGGCAAGCTAGAAGAAGCTGGCGTAGCTGACCGAACCGAAATTCGCACTGTTCGCCCTCGCGATATTGTCAGAATCGGTTCCTATTTCTTCGTCGAATTTATTCGCAACACTCACTCGATCGCTGACAGCTTCACCGTAGCGATTCACACACCTGTAGGCATAGTCATCCATACAGGCGACTTCAAGTTTGACCACACTCCCGTCGATGGCGAATTCTTTGACTTCCAAAAGTTAGCAGAATATGGCGAGAAAGGGGTTCACTGTCTCATCAGCGACTCCACTAATTCAGAAGTTCCCGGATTTACGCCTTCTGAACGAGCAGTGTTTCCCAATCTCGATCGCATTTTTAGTCAAGCTCAAGGACGCTTACTCGTCACCACATTTGCTTCGTCAGTTCACCGGATCAATATGATTTTGGAACTCGCGAAGAAGCACAATCGAGTGGTGTCGGTGATTGGTCGATCAATGCTGAACGTGATTGCCCACGCTCGTAACTTGGGCTACATCAAGTGCGAAGACGACCTACTTCAACCGTTGCACATGACCCACAAGCTGCCAGACAGCAGTGTGCTGATCTTGACGACCGGATCGCAAGGCGAGCCAATGTCTGCCATGACCCGGATTGCCAACGGAGAACATCGCCAAGTTAAAGCCAGACAGGGCGACACGATCGTCTTCTCGGCAAACCCAATTCCGGGCAACACGATCGCAGTGGTTAACACGATCGATAAACTGATGATGCAAGGTGCCAAAGTCGTCTATGGCAAAGATCAAGGCATTCACGTCTCAGGTCACGGCTGTCAAGAAGACCAAAAGCTGATGATTGGGTTGACTCGCCCCAGATTCTTCTTGCCCGTTCACGGCGAGCATCGGATGCTAGTCAAACACTCTCAAACCGCTCAAAGCACGGGCATTCCGGCTGAGAATATGGTGATCATCGATAACGGAGACGTAATCGAGCTGGGCAAAGACTCGATTCGTAAGGCGGGTAAGGTGCCAGCCGGAATCGAGCTTGTAGACACGTCTCGCTCTGGAATGGTTAACGACAAAGTGCTGAAAGAGCGGCAGCAGTTGGCAGGAGACGGCATTGTGACGATCGCCGCCACGATTGACGGAGAAGGTCACTTATTCTCGAAGCCAGAAGTTCACTTGCGAGGCGTGGTGTCTGCAATTGAGCGTCCGGTCTTGCAAAGCAAAGCTGAAGAAGCGATCGCAGCGGTGTTGCGCGATCGCTGGAAAGACTTTACCCGCGAGTTAGAAGGTCAAATCGAAACAGATTGGGCAGGCTTGCAGGTGCAAATCGAGCGTGAGTTACATCGGTTGCTGAAACGAGAGTTGCAGAGCAATCCGCTCTTGGTGTTCTTGATGCAGAACCCGGAGCCTGCGGAAGTAAAATCGACGACTCCGACTCGGCAGCGATCGGCGGTAAAAGTTGCGTCATAGTGACCCAATAAACTAAAAGAAGCCCTAGCCATCCGGTTAGGGCTTTTCTGTCAGGAGAATTTTTAGTTCTTGCCAGTCACCCTGTCAATTAACCCTTTAGCGCCCTCAACTACAGGGTTCTCACTGGGGTTTTCTTTCTTGAAGGTTTCTAAATCCTTTTCATACTCTTTCTCTAAACCGTTTGATTTCTTGACCTCATCAACTGCTTCCTCGTAAGCGGCTTCACGGTTGGTTGCCGTTTGAGGTTCGTCTAAAATAAAAGGCTGCTCTTTTACGGGTTGCTTTAAAGGGTCTGCGTAGCTAGGCTGCTCGACCACGAAAAATCCAGATGTATAGATGAGGCTGACCAACCCCATTAGCACCACACTCTTATAGAATGCTTGTCTCAGCGTCAAAAAGACCTGTCTCATAAGAAATTCCTCTCTACGAATGTTCGTCACTCACGGTTTGAACGCAATGTGAACCTGTCCAGTAACTTAAACTCAAATCAAAATTAATCCCTCTATCAGAGGAACGATTTAGAGATTGTCATGAATTATTGATAGTTGAAAGATACGATCGTCCCCTTTTCATCTCTAGAATATTCAGAGGCAGCACTCAATTATTTGTTGGTGCTGCCTTGATCTAGCCATAGGAATGCCCTTTCGTAGCTTCAGCTACAACGATTACTGTCAATTTCTCATTCACTAGGCTGATTGGTCGCGTCTAATTCCCCTCACAACCCAGATTTTTCTATGACTTCCTCGCTTCGGTTTCTCATGTGTGCCCCTGATCACTATGACGTAGATTATGTGATCAATCCTTGGATGGAGGGCAACATCCACAAGTCGTCGCGCGATCGGGCGGTTGAGCAATGGCAAAAGCTTCATAACGTAATTCAACAGCACGCGGCGGTCAACCTGGTCAAGCCTCAAAAGGGCATTCCAGATATGGTGTTCACCGCAAATGCAGGCTTAGTCTTAGGCAAGACGGTCGTTTTGAGCCGCTTTTTTCACAAAGAACGGCAGGGAGAAGAACCCTTCTTTAAAGAATGGTTTGAGGCGAATGACTACACCGTTCATGAGTTGCCAAAAGACCTGCCGTTTGAAGGCGCGGGAGATGCCTTGCTCGATCGAGAAGGACGGTGGCTCTGGGCAGGTTATGGCTTTCGATCAGAGTTAGATTCGCACCCTTATTTGGCAAAGTGGCTGGATATTGAAGTTCTGTCGCTGCGGCTGATGGACGAGCGGTTTTATCATCTAGATACCTGCTTTTGTCCGCTTAGTAATGGCTATTTGCTCTACTATCCGCCTGCGTTTGATGCCTACTCAAATCGGTTAATTGAGATGCGTGTCCCCGAAGCCAAGCGAATTGCGATCGCTGAACCCGATGCAGTCACCTTTGCCTGTAATGCGGTCAACATTGAGGAAATTGTCATTCTCAATCAGGCGAGTGATGATCTCAAGCAAAGGCTGTCTAATGAAGGGTTCCGCGTGATTGAGACTCCATTAACAGAGTTTTTGAAAGCGGGTGGCGCGTCTAAATGTTTGACGCTAAGGGTCACTGAGCCAGTGCGAGTAGAGCTGCATGCGAGTGCGGCGATCGAGAGTCGCGTCATGTGTTTAGAAGGGCATCTACTCGATTCGGGTTTGATCAACCAGGCGTTAGATGTGGTAGTCGAAGCAGGTGGCAGCTTCCAGGTTCTCAACTTTAATTTGGGAGAGCAACGGCAAAGCACGTCATCAGCAGAAGTGAAGGTGACGGCTCCTTCTCACGCGATCATGGAAACGATCATGAGCCAGTGGATCGACCTCGGAGCGTTGCCACCGCCCCAAGAGATTTGTGACTGTGATCTAGAAACCGTAATTCAGAGAGGCGTTGCGCCCGACGATTTCTACGTGACCACGATCTACCCAACTGAGGTGCGAGTGAAGGGGCAGTGGGTGAAAGTGCAGAAACAGCGTATGGATGCGGCGATCGTGGTTTCAAGCGATGAAAGTGCGCCTGTCTGTAAGCTGCTGCGAGATGTGGAGACGGACGATCGAGTCGTCGTCGGCGTAGACGGCATTCGCACCGTTCGCAAAACTGAATCGCGAGAACAGCGCAACACCCAAGAATTTAGCTTTATGGGGGCAGGCGTTTCGAGTGAGCGGCGAGTTGAGTTGGTCGTCGAACAAATTGCGTGGGAACTGCGAAAGATTCGGGATCACGGAGGCAAGGTTGTGGTGACCGCAGGCCCTGTCGTGATTCACACAGGGGGAGGCGAACATCTGGCGCACCTAGTTCGGGAAGGGTATGTGCAGGCCCTACTCGGCGGAAACGCGATCGCGGTTCACGACATGGAGCAGTCTTTGATGGGCACTTCGCTGGGCATGGATATGAAGCGAGGCGTTTCAGTTCGAGGGGGGCATCGCCATCATCTCAAAGTGATTAACCTGGTTCGTCGATATGGCAGCATTGCAGAGACTGTAAAAAGCGGCATTCTGACGAGTGGTGTTCTCTACGAATGTGTGAAGCACCAGGTGCCATTCTCACTGGCTGGCTCGATTCGCGATGATGGGCCGCTACCAGATACGCAAATGGATTTAGTCAAAGCCCAAGAGGACTACAGCCGCTTAATCGAAGGGGCCGACATGATCTTGATGTTGTCATCAATGCTGCACTCGATCGGAGTGGGCAATATGACTCCATCGGGGGTAAAGATGGTGTGTGTCGATATTAACCCAGCAGTTGTGACTAAGTTGAGCGATCGCGGCTCGGTTGAGTCAGTAGGTGTTGTTACCGATGTGGGCTTGTTCCTCAGTTTGTTGGTGCAGCAGTTGGATAAGTTGACGCATCCCTACCCAGTTACTCTGACGGTGTAAGTCAGTCGGGGTCAGTTTTCGAGTTTCGGTCTGACCCCAACATATAAACGAGAATCTTGTTGAATCTACTGGACTACTGCCCACCGCAAAACAGCATAAGCTACTCCATTAGTGCATTGGATTGAAGTGGTACAGATAGAGTTGTAGGGGGAACAATACTCGTAGAGCATTCCTTGTCGCCGCTAAGATCATCTAGATCTGATAGTTTTATCTTGAGTAAATTATATTTATTGAGCCGTTCGCTCCGCTAAGTGTATACCGCATTAGTTAATACAAATCTTTGCGCTCAATACGCATATTTCGGGTAGACAAAGGTCTGAAGATTATCTGATAAAGGACACAACGGTCTATTTCTTATACTTCTCTTAAGGTCAGGTGGTACTTATGCCTATCTCAAGCTTGTCCGTTGATTCAAACTGCTCGGACGGTTTACCCCTTGCTCCAGACTTGTCAGTTACATTCGCAAAGAAATATTTACAACAGGTGAAGGGCAATGCAACCTCAGCCAATACTGTTGCCCTTTGCTTTCCAGAACGCCGTCGCACTGAGATGAGAGAGAAACTTTTGTCGTCTCTGCGATCGGTCAGCGCCAAATCATGGGTTAAGACAGAAAACTTTCTAAGCGAAGAGCTTTTATATCACGGAATTGATGCCAATTTAATCGATCCTTGGCAAATTTCAGGGGGTATTCATCAAGTTTATAAATACGCCATCGAAGCTTATATTGACCAGAAGCCACCCTACAATCTTGTCAACAAGGTTAGCCCAATCCTTGGAGAGACGCGGAAGCAGGTTACAGCGATCGACTCCCGTGCGATCGGTTTTGTCGCCATGCAATACCACTACACCGGGGTAAGTAGGAGGGTGAAGTTAAATATAAGATAGGAAGACCCTCTAATTAACCCCTCCTTATGCCTGCTCCCCTCCGGATCATTTTGACTTCAGAAGAGGATCGCACGTTAGCTGAA
>NZ_MPPI01000067.1:0-4116 GCF_001895925.1 Phormidesmis priestleyi ULC007
TTTGAGTGCCTGTAAAATTGATCAATGGATAATCAAAAGGACTACTGTGAAATCGTTCAAAAACCTTATCAGCAGGAGGCTTGAGTCACTTTAGTATCAGGTAGAGGTCGCACCCCCATGAGAGAAGCCCTGACGACTTATGGCACGATCCAAGCCAAAATCGATAATTCTGTCGATCGGGTCAAGTCTCAAGTTGATCGGGTAGACATCATCCGTGAGCATTGGAATCAGGATGCTGATGCGCTTCTGCCAAAACTTTCAACCGCTTTTGATGCTGCTAGAAAAACCTCCACAGAAGCACATCAGGCTGAAATGAGGAAGAATGCCGAAGCTCACTTGCAAAATTGGGCGCAGGAGTTAGAACGCACTCGCACTTCTTATTTGAAGGATATCCGCCATCAGGGTTTCTTTCAGTCGCTGGGTATTGGCACTGTGGCGATACTACTGTGTTCTGGTTTATCAGGATGGGTAGGCTGGCAGATGCATCAAAAGCACTGGGAACAGCGTTTTGGTTCCGCTGCCCAGTTTGATTGGTTCACAAGCTTATGGTTTACAAAGGATAACCAGCAGCGGTTTTATCAGTGCCACAAGACTCAGGATCAACGTTCTGGAGAAGACCAAAACAAATGCACAATCTGGTATCAGTAATCCCATTGAGTTTGGTATTCAAAACCCCTAATTACGCCAGTAATTAGGGGTTTACTATTTAAAGCCTGCTTTGGACCCACTCTTTAATTTCCCCAAAGTCTCTACCGTAGTTATGACGATCGGGGTCAAGCGCATACTCAGAGTTATGCTCGTGAATGTCGTTTTTGAAGACCTCCATCACCCGCTTCACCGCAGGCATATTTGAGCCAGTTGACTTCTGTAACAGGGATTGAGTGATCGCAAACTTTTCGCTGTCTGAGTCGTGATGGCGGTTCCATTCCATAATTGCCGTCATTGCCGTCTCTACTCGTTGATCGGCGCTCCCTGCTTTGGTAATGTGTTCGCGCTTTGGCTTTGACTGGGTAGGTTGAACAGGTCTTACAGGCTGGACTTCAGTTGCCGCTACCGAGACTTCTACAGGTTGTGGCGGTGCGATTTGAGCGGTAGGAGGAGTTTGTTTCAGCAGTTCAGTCAGCCCCTCGATTCGTTGTTGGTAGGCTTGCCGCTCTTGAGCAAACTGCTGTTGCAATGATTCATTTTGGTTTTTAACCTGTTCTAGTGCCGCTGCCGCCTGGTCACGCTCCTGCTTCAGTTCTGTCAATTGGGATCGCAGGTCTTCAATTTCGCGGGTAAAAAAGCTTGTGTCTGTTGCGGTCGGTGCTTGGGGTTGCTGTGTACTCATTTTCTCTACGTGGCTCCAAAGGCGTTGCATTTCCTGAGTTAGGGTTGAAATTTGCTCAGTCAGGGCAGAGAACGCCTCCGGCGCAGCAAAGCTGACGGAGATCGTCGATTCTGGTTGCTGAGTCGGTTGCGTTTCTGGCAAAGTTTCAGGCTGGCTTTCCGAAATTGGTTCGATAGGGGTAGGCAGTGTCTCCCCATCAGTCAACTTCACGCCCCTGGAACCGATGTGTTTGCCATTACCGTCAATTAAGTAATAGTGAAAGTAATGCTGTGTGGCGCTGGAGTTGCCCCGCTTCAGTTCCTCCTCCGAGATAACGTGCCCTAGCCGCTCCTGCACAAATCGAGCCACACCCCGCGATGGTGGGCAAAAGAAGTGTACACAGATTTCGCCATACACCCCTCGCAAGTTGTGTATAGTCACACTCGCTTCACCTTCTAGCACCGGAATAATGCCTGTAGTGCCAAAATGCCGATGGACAGCCCGCTTCACAGAATTGGCAAGACTGCGGTTGATGTCCTTGGTAGAAGCCCCAAGCACACGAGCAATTCTGGGATGAGAGCGAAACCGTTCCAATGCTGCCAACACATCAGCAGCGGGAATCAGGCAAGGGGTCAAATAGCTATCAGCCGTCGATTTCTTCTTGAGTTGCCCTGAAAAACCCACCCAGTAGGGCTGATCAGTTGCCACAATGTTTCCTTTATCCACCACTTCACTAAACCGTCTGCCCGTCGTTGCCGCAATGCCGACAGCCAGTTCAAACGGGTCATCTGAGTGCAGCAGTTCAGCCGCTTTCGCTAAATACTGTTCAGGGTTTACAGGCTTGAGATTGTCCTGCTTTGCGTTGTTGAGTTCAGCCGACTTGAGCGAGATCGCGCTATAGGTTGCATTGTCATACTTGAGAAAATCCAACGCTCGATGATCATGAGCTTCCCCCGTTTCCCCAGACTCGCGCTTGGTGTAGGTATACTGGCGACTCGTCGCTTCAGTCATGGGCAATCCGCCTTCTGCTGCCATCGCCTTGATGCCTTTGCGGTACATCGGTAAATAGACCTTCCCGATCGTAGCTTTCGGGTAGCCCTCATCGAGAAGAGCGATCTCAGCCTCACAGAGTGCTTTAATCTCATTCTGAGTCGTCGAGTCTTTCAACCGTTCGACGAACGACTCAATCAATTGATGCATCTCATCGTGAGTTAACCGAGTACGTTCCCCCGATGAGATGCGATCGCGGTAGCGAGTGATGATAACTTCGCGGTCATTCATGATGAGTTAGAAATAATGGATGATTTGTTCAAAAAAGCCTTGCCCCTGACCGCGACTACTTGCCGCCGTCGCCACCACACTGAGAGACTCAATCAAAGCTTCTTGCGCTGCATTCGCCACCAGAATGAAGAGCGCTTCAGTGCCCCGATCCGCCTGAGCCTGGACGATCGCATCGATATAGTCTGAGCGCTGTTGATTCGTGATCACAGTGATCGGGAACCCTGAGCGAATCAGCAATAAATTCATCAACAGACGAGCCAACCGCCCATTGCCATCTTGGAACGGATGAATCGTCACCAACCGCAAATGAGCCTCAGACGCATAAACGATCGGATGTAAGCTCAAAGCCTCCTGAGAATTAAGCCATTGCACAAAGCTGATCATCAACGCCTGCACCTGATAGTGAGGTGGATAAACATACTCAGTTCCCGCCGCCTTCACATCCAGTCGTCGAAATCGACCTGCCATTTCCGGGTCAATTTGCCGCAAAATCAGACTGTGAATCTGCCTCAGTTCCCATTCATCAATGACCGCATCAGCTTTAGCAAACGACTCAATATAATTGATCGCCTGCTCATGCCCAATCACCTCCAGATGCTCTTTAAGCGACTTACCCGCGATCGTGATGCCTCGTTCCAGCACTAAAGCCGTTTCTCGGAGCGAGAGCGTATTGCCCTCGATCGCATTTGAGTGGTAAGTGAAGCGGACATCATAGCGTTGCTTCAGTTCAGCCACAATCTCGCCGTTCAAGGGACGAAACAGGTCAAGCATCGCCTTGAGCCGATCCAAATGTTCCAGCCTATTTGAGAGCGACTGTGACTGCGGTGAAAAAGACAGCCGCGCCCTCAACACCTGTTCTGCCGAAAGTGATTGAGATTGAAGAGCCAAGATCCAGCGATCGTAGGCTTGAGTTGAGTGATTCATAGAAATTGGTAAAGCAGTAGTTGAAGAATACCGGGTCTAACCATTTTCAGAGAAAGCCTGCTGATTGAGCCACCAAGCGGCGGTGTGCCTTGCCCAGTTGCGTTCTTGAGCAATGGCAGTGACAGCCCCCTCAATCTGGATTTGTTCATCAGCGGTCAAAACTGTCTTGCGAAGCAGGTCAATGATCGAAGCGGTTGAGACGGTAGTTGATAACATGGTTCTTACTCCTTAGTGGGGTAGGGCATCCGATCGGATTGGCGTTTGGCGGATGCCTTTTGAATTAGGGTGTTGTCGATCCCTATACAACCACTATACACTCATCTGTCTATATATGCAACCCGTACACACAGCCACACAAATACATATATACACCCTAATTTCAAATGATTTGAATTACTTATACAGTCACTATTTAGCCATGTACAACCATCAAAAGATTCTATGTATACACCCAAATCCATACAAGCTTTCTATGTATAGATGTATGACAAGATGCGATCGCTCCACACCTAAAACCCTAGAATGCTTGTCCTATATAGCTCTCAGCGTTTTGCGTCCGTTTAGGAGTGTACAACTATATATAGACAGGGATCGCAAAACAG
>NZ_MPPI01000067.1:4270-16415 GCF_001895925.1 Phormidesmis priestleyi ULC007
ACACCCCTGTTTTGCGATCCCTGTCNATATATAGTTGTACACTCCTAAACGGACGCAAAACGCTGAGAGCTATATAGGACAAGCATTCTAGGGTTTTAGGTGTGGAGCGATCGCATCTTGTCATACATCTATACATAGAAAGCTTGTATGGATTTGGGTGTATACATAGAATCTTTTGATGGTTGTACATGGCTAAATAGTGACTGTATAAGTAATTCAAATCATTTGAAATTAGGGTGTATATATGTATTTGTGTGGCTGTGTGTACGGGTTGCATATATAGACAGATGAGTGTATAGTGGTTGTATAGGGATCGACAACACCCTAATTCAAAAGGCATCCGCCAAACGCCAATCCGATCGGATGCCCTACCCCACTAAGGAGTAAGAACCATGTTATCAACTACCGTCTCAACCGCTTCGATCATTGACCTGCTTCGCAAGACAGTTTTGACCGCTGATGAACAAATCCAGATTGAGGGGGCTGTCACTGCCATTGCTCAAGAACGCAACTGGGCAAGGCACACCGCCGCTTGGTGGCTCAATCAGCAGGCTTTCTCTGAAAATGGTTAGACCCGGTATTCTTCAACTACTGCTTTACCAATTTCTATGAATCACTCAACTCAAGCCTACGATCGCTGGATCTTGGCTCTTCAATCTCAATCACTTTCGGCAGAACAGGTGTTGAGGGCGCGGCTGTCTTTTTCACCGCAGTCACAGTCGCTCTCAAATAGGCTGGAACATTTGGATCGGCTCAAGGCGATGCTTGACCTGTTTCGTCCCTTGAACGGCGAGATTGTGGCTGAACTGAAGCAACGCTATGATGTCCGCTTCACTTACCACTCAAATGCGATCGAGGGCAATACGCTCTCGCTCCGAGAAACGGCTTTAGTGCTGGAACGAGGCATCACGATCGCGGGTAAGTCGCTTAAAGAGCATCTGGAGGTGATTGGGCATGAGCAGGCGATCAATTATATTGAGTCGTTTGCTAAAGCTGATGCGGTCATTGATGAATGGGAACTGAGGCAGATTCACAGTCTGATTTTGCGGCAAATTGACCCGGAAATGGCAGGTCGATTTCGACGACTGGATGTGAAGGCGGCGGGAACTGAGTATGTTTATCCACCTCACTATCAGGTGCAGGCGTTGATGATCAGCTTTGTGCAATGGCTTAATTCTCAGGAGGCTTTGAGCTTACATCCGATCGTTTATGCGTCTGAGGCTCATTTGCGGTTGGTGACGATTCATCCGTTCCAAGATGGCAATGGGCGGTTGGCTCGTCTGTTGATGAATTTATTGCTGATTCGCTCAGGGTTCCCGATCACTGTGATCACGAATCAACAGCGCTCAGACTATATCGATGCGATCGTCCAGGCTCAGGCGGATCGGGGCACTGAAGCGCTCTTCATTCTGGTGGCGAATGCAGCGCAAGAAGCTTTGATTGAGTCTCTCAGTGTGGTGGCGACGGCGGCAAGTAGTCGCGGTCAGGGGCAAGGCTTTTTTGAACAAATCATCCATTATTTCTAACTCATCATGAATGACCGCGAAGTTATCATCACTCGCTACCGCGATCGCATCTCATCGGGGGAACGTACTCGGTTAACTCACGATGAGATGCATCAATTGATTGAGTCGTTCGTCGAACGGTTGAAAGACTCGACGACTCAGAATGAGATTAAAGCACTCTGTGAGGCTGAGATCGCTCTTCTCGATGAGGGCTACCCGAAAGCTACGATCGGGAAGGTCTATTTACCGATGTACCGCAAAGGCATCAAGGCGATGGCAGCAGAAGGCGGATTGCCCATGACTGAAGCGACGAGTCGCCAGTATACCTACACCAAGCGCGAGTCTGGGGAAACGGGGGAAGCTCATGATCATCGAGCGTTGGATTTTCTCAAGTATGACAATGCAACCTATAGCGCGATCTCGCTCAAGTCGGCTGAACTCAACAACGCAAAGCAGGACAATCTCAAGCCTGTAAACCCTGAACAGTATTTAGCGAAAGCGGCTGAACTGCTGCACTCAGATGACCCGTTTGAACTGGCTGTCGGCATTGCGGCAACGACGGGCAGACGGTTTAGTGAAGTGGTGGATAAAGGAAACATTGTGGCAACTGATCAGCCCTACTGGGTGGGTTTTTCAGGGCAACTCAAGAAGAAATCGACGGCTGATAGCTATTTGACCCCTTGCCTGATTCCCGCTGCTGATGTGTTGGCAGCATTGGAACGGTTTCGCTCTCATCCCAGAATTGCTCGTGTGCTTGGGGCTTCTACCAAGGACATCAACCGCAGTCTTGCCAATTCTGTGAAGCGGGCTGTCCATCGGCATTTTGGCACTACAGGCATTATTCCGGTGCTAGAAGGTGAAGCGAGTGTGACTATACACAACTTGCGAGGGGTGTATGGCGAAATCTGTGTACACTTCTTTTGCCCACCATCGCGGGGTGTGGCTCGATTTGTGCAGGAGCGGCTAGGGCACGTTATCTCGGAGGAGGAACTGAAGCGGGGCAACTCCAGCGCCACACAGCATTACTTTCACTATTACTTAATTGACGGTAATGGCAAACACATCGGTTCCAGGGGCGTGAAGTTGACTGATGGGGAGACACTGCCTACCCCTATCGAACCAATTTCGGAAAGCCAGCCTGAAACTTTGCCAGAAACGCAACCGACTCAGCAACCAGAATCGACGATCTCCGTCAGCTTTGCTGCGCCGGAGGCGTTCTCTGCCCTGACTGAGCAAATTTCAACCCTAACTCAGGAAATGCAACGCCTTTGGAGCCACGTAGAGAAAATGAGTACACAGCAACCCCAAGCACCGACCGCAACAGACACAAGCTTTTTTACCCGCGAAATTGAAGACCTGCGATCCCAATTGACAGAACTGAAGCAGGAGCGTGACCAGGCGGCAGCGGCACTAGAACAGGTTAAAAACCAAAATGAATCATTGCAACAGCAGTTTGCTCAAGAGCGGCAAGCCTACCAACAACGAATCGAGGGGCTGACTGAACTGCTGAAACAAACTCCTCCTACCGCTCAAATCGCACCGCCACAACCTGTAGAAGTCTCGGTAGCGGCAACTGAAGTCCAGCCTGTAAGACCTGTTCAACCTACCCAGTCAAAGCCAAAGCGCGAACACATTACCAAAGCAGGGAGCGCCGATCAACGAGTAGAGACGGCAATGACGGCAATTATGGAATGGAACCGCCATCACGACTCAGACAGCGAAAAGTTTGCGATCACTCAATCCCTGTTACAGAAGTCAACTGGCTCAAATATGCCTGCGGTGAAGCGGGTGATGGAGGTCTTCAAAAACGACATTCACGAGCATAACTCTGAGTATGCGCTTGACCCCGATCGTCATAACTACGGTAGAGACTTTGGGGAAATTAAAGAGTGGGTCCAAAGCAGGCTTTAAATAGTAAACCCCTAATTACTGGCGTAATTAGGGGTTTTGAATACCAAACTCAATGGGATTACTGATACCAGATTGTGCATTTGTTTTGGTCTTCTCCAGAACGTTGATCCTGAGTCTTGTGGCACTGATAAAACCGCTGCTGGTTATCCTTTGTAAACCATAAGCTTGTGAACCAATCAAACTGGGCAGCGGAACCAAAACGCTGTTCCCAGTGCTTTTGATGCATCTGCCAGCCTACCCATCCTGATAAACCAGAACACAGTAGTATCGCCACAGTGCCAATACCCAGCGACTGAAAGAAACCCTGATGGCGGATATCCTTCAAATAAGAAGTGCGAGTGCGTTCTAACTCCTGCGCCCAATTTTGCAAGTGAGCTTCGGCATTCTTCCTCATTTCAGCCTGATGTGCTTCTGTGGAGGTTTTTCTAGCAGCATCAAAAGCGGTTGAAAGTTTTGGCAGAAGCGCATCAGCATCCTGATTCCAATGCTCACGGATGATGTCTACCCGATCAACTTGAGACTTGACCCGATCGACAGAATTATCGATTTTGGCTTGGATCGTGCCATAAGTCGTCAGGGCTTCTCTCATGGGGGTGCGACCTCTACCTGATACTAAAGTGACTCAAGCCTCCTGCTGATAAGGTTTTTGAACGATTTCACAGTAGTCCTTTTGATTATCCATTGATCAATTTTACAGGCACTCAAAACCCTTATGGAGCAAAAGGTAATCGGTTTTTTCCAATGTATCGGATGGAGGTCGCACCCTCCTCGCTGAATACAATTTCCTGCTGGGTATAAAGATCACGCGACGTTTCTGATGTGCGGTAAAGGGTCTCTTGAAAGCTTTCCTGAGTCTGTCGTCTTGCAACAACCAGATCGCGAATAAAGTTTACATATCCTGGCAAAATTGTGTCATCAAATAAGGTATCGCCATAAATGGACGCGTCCAAGTCATTCACGTTCGGTACATTCTGAGTTACACCATCCTGTCCTATTTGGTTCTCGCCAATTAACTTTTTATTGAGGTTAGCGAGGCGGCTAGCTTGCCGTAGCAGTTGGCTCTCACTGTTGGCGTAGTAAATATAGAGGGTTTCACAGGGGTGCTGCTTCGGGCGATCGATGCGACCAATTCGCTGCTCTAACGTCATTGGATTCCACGGCAAATCAATGTTGATTAGGTAGTCAGCATCTTGAAGGTTTTGTCCGACTGACAACGTTTCAGACCCGATTAGCACCATGACATCTTCATCAGGGGACGTTCAGCTACAGTCTTACAGGTTGCTGCTGGCGCAAACAGGCGAAATAGGTCTTGTCGCTTAATGCTTGTGCGCTGCTTGCCGGATCGTAAGGCGTTGTGGGGCGAAATCTGAATCGCGCGACCGCTAGCACTGGGGTAGTAACGTTTGGTTGAGCCGATCGCCATGCCGATGCCAAGACGGTCGATTACTTCGTCTTGAGTCATGTAGCGGTAGTAGTCGATTACTGTGTCAGAGAAAATAGAGATGAGGAGAACCTTTTTGCCCTGGCTCACTAGTTCTCGCACTTTGCGCGAAACCTGTTCTCGCTTGTGGTCTTTGACAAACTCATCTGCCAGGAGGTCTTGAATTTCCTGAAGCTGCATCAAGTCATTGTCACAGGCTGACCCCATCGAGTCATACACCCTGCGGGCTTCTACAGGGTCAGATTGCAACCGAGCGATCGCCAGATCAATGGTGCGACGAAGCTGTTGCCGCTTTTCTGGCTGTTCTACTTCGGTTTGTTCTTCATCGTCCTCATCTTCCTCATACTCTTCGCTCCAGGCTTCTCGGTCATTGAAAGTATCAAAGTTAAGCTGTTCCGGTTGATTTGACTCAAAACCATAGTGCAGTAGAATAAACTGCTTTAACCCATCACCATCAGGGGTGACGCTGCTTAGACGCGATTGCATTTCCTCAATTCGTCCCTTGAAATTGACGATCGTGCGACGGAGAGCATACATACTAGACTCTGCCCGTTGCAGGAAAAAGCGCCGTTGATTTTGCAGCAGACCGCGCTGCTCTACACTGCCGGTCAGGTAACGAACGGGATCAGCAAATGGGATATACAGTTGGGTTTCAAATTGGGTGAAGATTTGCTCTAGGGCAGCTTCGGTACTGGTTTCAAATTCGACTGGAAGCCATTCAGCCTGCCGCTTGGCGTAGACATTGAGATCGGGCATAGCATCCCGAAGCATTTGGCGGGTGCGTTGCAGAAACAGTTCCCGGTAGGTGCGCCGAAATAGGGTGGAATCATCGGTGAATTGCTCTACGCCAGTTTCACGATTCTGGAACCACTGGGCGACTTCAACCGGAAAGCCTGCCTCAGTGAAACCTTCTGGTCGGGTTAGAAAAGGCTGAAGGATATTGTAGATGTCTTCGCGGCGGTTGTTCCAAGGCGTTGCTGTCAGCAGTAAGAAGTGACGTTGCCGTCCAGAGTCGCGATCGCGTTCTCGAATTTGCAGACAGAGTTTGTGAATCCGGTTTTTGTAGTTGCGAATGCCTTCGTGTGCCTCATCGATGATCACCAGGTCGGGACCACCATAGCGATTGAAGTCATCGATGAAACCGTTACCCTTCCGGCTCATCAGGTTTTTGTTGTAAAGCTCGTAGTCGGTTTCGCTGAAACCTAGTTCGCTCATCTCGCGTTTCCAGTTGTCGTGTAGCTTACGAGCGGCAACGATCGCAATTTTGGCTTGTCCATTAGTGGCACGGTAAAGCTGGGAAACGGTTGCGGCTAACCGAGTCTTTCCTAAACCGACCGCATCAGCGCAAACGGAAATGCCAAAATCTTGCATGACGCGCAGGCAGTGTTGAGCACCTGACTTCTGGTGTTCAAACAGCGTTCCTTGATTCACTAAGTCGTCGAGCAAGTCACTCCGCTCGACTCGGAACTGCCGAGGGCGCTGCTGTGCCAGCCAGTAAAGAAAATCATTGGGTGTACCGTACTGCCCAGACAAAATCAGTTCAACGGCTTGCTGAAATCCTTCGATCTCATCGAAGTTTGGCAGTGCTTCAACCTGGCTGACTTGAGGCGGTTGCTTTGGCTGAATGGTATATTCTCCACCCGCATTGTCTCTCACGCGAAAATCGGTGATGGGTTGGGGCGGATGGTCGGAGGAAACGGTGAAGTCAGCGGTAATTTCTTCTGGAGTCTGCTCAGTAATAGTGACTTCTACCAGAGTGTTGCCGGGAATGGTAATGCTATCAATTTGATCGAGGTTGTCACCCGTGATTTTGACTTCGGTGGTTTCGCCGGGGGAGAGGGCATTGGGGGTAATTTGATCGATGTGTGGCTGGCGTTGCTCGGCGCGACGATCGTACTCTTGCAGCACCTGCTGAAGGAACTCTTGAGTCAGGTCATAGGCGAGGTCTTGCCGCTGCCACTCGCTATCGAACTCTTGAATGCTTTGCTCAATCGTTTCCTGGTCAAGCTGCTCCCAGGAATAAAGGAAGGTGACGCTTTCAGCATTGCGAGAGTGGGCGGCACGAGTGAAGTTATCGGAGCCTTCGTGCAGAATATGGTTATCCAGTCGATCACTAAAAATGCCTGTCTTCTTGTGATAGAGCGAGCGCTGCTGACTCATCTTGACCAGCTTGATCTCTAAGAATTCCAACCGAATTAATTCAGCTAGAATTTGAGTTCCATTGAAGGCATTCTCTTCGAGTCCTTGAAGAAACTCTTGTAGAGTGCGCTGAATGAATTGGGCGCGATATTCAGAGTTGTGCAGCTTTTCCAGTTCTGCAACATCAGCGCGTTTGGTGAATCCTTGCCAGTCCATCAGGAGGCGAATTTGCCCTTCAGTTTGAACGATCGTTTGCAAGGGTTCTTCGTAAAGTTTGAGAACGCCACTGTCAAAGTAAGCAGTAGAACGGCGGTAAATGCTGCTGCGTTCTAGCATCTGAGCCGTAGCTTTGTGATAGTCCTCTAGCTGGGAGGGGAGACTGTAGCGCCGTTTGATGCCTTTGATTTCTCGAAAGCTGCCATTGAGGAGGGCGGGTTCTTTAGTGGTGCGCTCTAGGGTGAGGAATTTCTCGATGACTTTGAGGTTGCCTGTGCGGAGGAAGGCGGGAGAAGGTAGATCGCCGGGTTTGCGGGGATTGTAGGTGTAAATTTTGGCGGTGTTGGGATCGATCCGCAGGATTTTGTGGGAAACGGCTTTGTCTTTAAAGCCCAGGAGAGAAACGATGTTTTTGAGGAAGCCGCCTTTGTCGGTGTCTCGATGCTGAAAGATCAGCCAGTGTTGACCTTTAACTCCTTTGATGGCGTTGCCTTGAGGCAGGTAGTAGGGGCGCTGCTGACGAGTCAGATTTTGGATGACGGCTTCGAGCATGATGAAGTGTGGTTTATTGGATTTGCTGTGCTGCCAATGTGATAAATTTGGCTGCCTGGTCAATCAGAGTTTGAGCTTGAGTTGGAGAGACATTACCTTGACTTTGATAATCTCCTTGAAGGCGGATTTGTTCTGCTGTGATTAAGTTGCGGTGAAACTCGATCGGAACGCGCCCAAGTCCGGGCAAACTGTTGCCCAAAGGCTGAAATAACAGCCGAGTGTTTTGAGAAGGAGAGCCTTTCACCCTCCAGAAATGCCTCTGCGATATAGAACATGGCATAGTAGGCACGGGAAGCGGCAAATTCTGGGAATCCATTCTCTAGCAAAACTTTTGCAGCCTCTAAGCTGCTGGTGGCTTTTTGTAGCAGGTCTTGCTGCTCGGAAGTCATACTGGAACTCCCTGCTGATGAACGTTGCGGAAGAAGTAGGCATCCTTTTTGCTCTGAAACTGTTGTTCTGACGTGAAAATGCAGGAGATTAACACGGCGTAGTCAAGGCAGAGTGCTGCTAAGAAATTGCTGATACGATCAATCTCTGTGCAAACATCAACGGCACCGCTCAGGATGATCATTACGTCAATGTCAGAATCGAGTTCGGCATCGCCTCGTGCTTGAGAACCAAACAGCACTACTTGAGCCAAGCGATCGCTATATTCTTGTTCTAGATAGGTTCGCAGCTTTGCCAAAATTTCGGTGAGGTGGGGATGGGTCATGGTAATTCACCAGGCGATCAGGGATTCAGACGTTGGAGGATTGCGATCGATGTGATTAGAGGGAGCCTTCAAGTTGAGCGGCATCATCAAAAATTCAATATCATAATGAGAGTAGAGCCATCGGGTTAGGGTTCCAAAATTTTGATTAAAATTCGCAACAGATCGTCTAGATCGGCGGGAACACGGTAGAGGTCGAGGTCTTGAGTCACTTCACGAGAGTTGCGATCGAGCCGTCCAAACTGCCAAATGTTTCCGGTCGAAATCGCACCTTGCAGGATAGGTTGTTCAGATTCGATCCACTGATCGAGAGCAATCAGCTCGATCGCAAGTTGGGTAAAGCCTTTAGCTAGATCTGCGTTTTTAGCTTCAATGACGAGGAGTTTTCCGGCTGAGTAAAGGTAGTAGTCGAGGGAGCCTTTAAGTTGCTCGGTGACGTTGAGCGGATATTCAATGCGAAGTTGGGCATGGGTGTAGTGGACTACCTCTAGCAGCAGGGGAGCGATCAGCAGTTCCTGGTGGGCGGCTTCGCTGGTGAGGCTGATGTAGGGGAGACTTTCTTCGATACGGGTTTTGAAGTTATCAAGTCGATCGAGGTCTAGGGTGGATTGGGGTAAAGCATAGAGGCGCTCGTTTTAGGGTGTAGCCAAATTCTGCCAGGATGTCTTCTGGCTCGTAGGTCATCTCAAAGTATTGTCTGAAGGTATAAGACTGTCCGGGTTGGAGAATGGCGGGTCTGGTCATGGGGAAATGACTCCTAGATAATCGGAAATCCTGATATTGTTTGCTCGTTTTAGTAAACTTACGTCCTCCTCGATCAGGCATTTAGAAATAGCGTGCTATTCAATCAGCATATTTTTATGGTCTTAATATTTCAATTATCTTGATGATCACCTGCTCCAACCGCTCAGATTGTAAGCGCCCAACCGAGTAGAGAATGATGTTTTGATCGGCTGTAAAAATGCGATTGGGGCGAATATTACTGACTTGGTTTAGCTCTCCAGAGATAAAGTCATCTCTTGTAAGCGTTATTGCATAGTCATCACGAGTTGCCTGACTGGTAATCTGGCACAAAATTACATCGTCTCCCGCCAGGGGCGCAACGACAAGCGCCGGACGACGTTTGGTTTGGGTTAAGTCAGAGAAGGGAAATGGGACAATAATTACATCGCCCCTTATAAATTTTGCCATGCTTGATCCTCCTCAACGTTGAGCCAATCTTTTGCCAACGATGATTCACTCAAAAGATGGGTTTCTAATTCTTCTTTTGAGTATTTTATATTGAGAAATTGAATGAAGTCTAAAACTTCGGCAAGCAAATGTTCGGGGATTTTTTCTAGTTCTTGAATGACTGCTTCTTTTGATGTCATGACTGATCTCCTTGTTTTTTAGCATCATACAAATAGCTAAACACCGCTGAATCTCCGTCACGATTTCCTCTGTAAACATTCTTCGAGGTCATCGCCTTGCCATGAGCCAATTGCTTCGAGATGGTTTAGGAATGAGCCTCCTGTAGATGCTTTTGAATTAGTTTTTTTGGGTATGGGCTGAGACGAAGTAGAGGCTTTGTGGGGCTGTGTTGCTTTTAGGTAGCGCAGGTAGTTGAGCGTTTCTGCCAACAACGCTTCTGGAGCGGACTCGATTTCTTGAGAGAGTTCTTCCTTGGTGGTCATGGGTTGTGTCTCCTATTCGATCGGGAATCCCGGTATGGCTTGGTCGATCGCTGCCATTAGTTTAATGGTTTCGCCCAGTGCGATGACGATTTGCTGATAGTGGGCGATGTCTGCGGGGCTGAGGGTACGTCCTTTGCGGTCTTTGAGCCATTTGGCACAGACGGGGTAGCCGCCGACGTAGAAGTTCCAGACGGGTTGGGGGATGTCGGTGAAGCGATCGCCTTTTTTGTTGATGATGACGCTGCGGGTGTTGATGTCATATTTGGGATGGGCTGGATCGACGATGTTTTTGCCGCCTTGCTGGATAAATTGCGGGGGTTGATGGGGTTTTAGGGTGTCGGATTTCATCAGGTGGAGGGCGACGAGTTGCTCGCCGTAGGTGGCGAGTTGGCGAAATAGGGTGTCGTCGCGGGTGAGGGGGACGCGGGGAAAGTCGATTTTGAGGAATTCGGCGTAGCGGCTGCGGTAGGTGGGCGAGTGGAAGATGGCGTAGATGTAGTAGAAGATGGCTTCGGGGGTGGGTGTGTAGCTGAGTTTGGCGGTGATGTCGTTGAGAAAGAGTTGGGAGAAGTTAGAGCGACGGTTCGGGGTTAAGCTGTTTTGATCGGGGTAGAGGTAGAGTGGGAAAAGGTAGTCTTGCCCCTTATTTCCTAAGTAGAAAGTTCCATGAGAACAGATTGTGTTTGTTACACCAAAATGAGAGTATTCATTGTTAATTATCTGACGCATTGTAATTAGCCCCAGATTTTCTCCCAATAGCATTTGTTTCATCACTTCATTACGAGGGAGTTCAACTACATCTTTATGATGATAGTAGGCTCTTACATCAAAAGGACGATATAAACATTTGGTTAAATGCTTTTCCCATTCTTTGTTAGAAGATAAAGAGCGGCGACGAGAGTTGATTTTCCAGTCTCTTGTATCAGGTAAAGCGTATTGAGTAGACATCACATCATCGGAAATTTGTAAGTTGCGAAGGCTTTGTTGCATGAATCCAAAAAAGGGGTCAAGAATCATCACCTCTGGATCGGCAAGTCCCAACGGCTTGTTAAACTTCTCCTTTAACAACACATCGACCGATCGCACCATATAAGAAACCACAGGCTCCGGCGTGTAATAAACGCCTCGACGCTCTCGCATATCTGGCTTATAAGCCGCCAAAAAATCCTCATAAAAGCGAATCACAATATCCTCCCGATTCTGCTTTTCCCGAAAGTCTTGCAAAATCACATCCATCTTCGCCGCTCGCAAAATCGCAAAAATCTCAGCGATCGCCCCAATTAACTCATCGCCCAATTCATCCCCCGATCGCTCCGACACATCCTGAAACAACCGACGCAAAAACGGGTTAGTCTCCGGCAACTGCCGCCAAGCCGACTCCCGATCAAACAGCGTCTCCTTTGGGTTACCCTGACGCTGATCTTGCACATAGCTAAAGATCCGCGCCGTAAACAACGAGTAAGCGATCGTCTGAGCATAAATATCCGAAAAACTATAATCCTTCTCGTTCTCAGATGCCAAACTCAACGACGGCAACAACTCCTGCTGAAAACTCTTTAACAGCTTATGCAAATAGCCCTCTTCACCCCCCCCTCGCCGGATACCGCCGCTCCTCACTCTTATAAACCTTGGGGATAATCTGCTCAATCCGTCGAGCCGCCGCCGCCAATAGCTGCGCCAACTCCTTTGCCGTCTTAATCGGTTCATAAAACGCCCGCTCCACCAACGGAATCGAAATCAACGCCTTGGTCGCGATCGGCAACTCTCCCTGCCGCAACCGATTTAGTCGCGTCTCTAGCTCCGCCGACCCCCAAGCAAACGACTGAATATTACGTTGTCGCAGTCCGCCCTCAGTCGGTAGAACCAACGGCACCTGCCCCGACCGGGAGCATCTCACCTTTGCGATGAGCATAACTACTCAATTCAATCAGCCAACCCTGAGCCAAGGTTGAGAGCGCGTGAAATCGCCATTGAGATAAGCAGAGCGGTGCTTCAGCCC
>NZ_MPPI01000068.1 GCF_001895925.1 Phormidesmis priestleyi ULC007
GGCTGAAGCACCGCTCTGCTTATCTCAATGGCGATTTCACGCGCTCTCAACCTTGGCTCAGGGTTGGCTGATTGAATTGAGTAGTTATGCTCATCGCAAAGGTGAGATGCTCCCATGATCACTTTCAGCGGACTGTCAGAACGGGATAGATGCTGTGCCATCTGTTTCAGCACCGTTTGGCGAGTGGTTCGCAGCACCGACCGGGTAGACCACCCATAGATATTTAGAAATCGACTCAACGCACTGGCAGATTTTATCGGGCAATGTTGGGGCAAAGCATGACCGGACGCATCTAAAAACAGTCCGAGTAGCGCACTGAAGCTGGTTTTCTGATCGGAACTAGGCATCAATCCGAGTAGAGCGTACACTAATCCTTGGGCGTGTTCCAAGATGGTTTCCATAACCGTCCCATTGAAATGTTTCTACGCCCTTTCTTTCAGACTTTGAGCTTTTTGGCAACCCCTTGTTGAGACTGGTGCAAGATCTGAGTTAAACAACTACTGCTAGACAACGAATGACTTGATCCTGCTGAGCTTCAGTCATTGGGTAGAAAAGTGGTAGCAAGATAGCCTGATCTTGAGCGTATTCGCTTTCAATGAGGCGATCGCACTGACTTGGCTTACACTGACAAGGTTTCTCCGTAATTCCACATGACCAACCTTCCTGCTGGTAAGCCGGTTCCCGGTGGATACACATAATGCCACGCCGGGTCGAGATTCCGGCATCAAGCATCGTTTGCATGACCTGTCGTTGGTCGCAACGAGCCGGTAGCCGGACACAGTAACTCTGCCAATTACTCCGCGCCCAGGTGGGTTCGGTAGGCAACTTTAATTCGGGTATATCTGCCAATGCTTGGTGATACCGTTCTGCTAAGTAGCGACGCTGTGCCACAATCTCTGGCAAGCGTTTGAGTTGCTCACGACCGATCGCCGCCTGAACATCCGTCATCCGGTAGTTATAGCCCAACATCGGATAGGACTCGAAGATCACCTGCTTGGCACCATGCCGCACCGTATCTGGCACACTCATACCATGTTGCCGCCAGAGGCGAAATTGCTTGTCCCAGTCCGGATTGTTAGTCGTAATCATGCCGCCATCCCCGGTCGTGATCACCTTACGAGGATGGAAAGAAAAGCAGGCAATATCGCCATGGGGCTTACCAATTTTTTCCCACTCCCCATCCCAAAGAATCTCGCTGCCGATCGCGCAAGCTGCATCCTCGATCACTGGTAGAGAATGCTGACGGGCGATCGCCAAAATAGCTTTGAGATCGCAGGGCATCCCAATCTGATGTACAACGAGAATCGCACGGGTGCGATCGCTAATAACGTCCTCAATCAGGATTGGATTAATATTGTAGGTCTGTGGCTCAATGTCCACAAACACGGGAGTTGCTCCGCAATAGCGAATACTATTGGCAGTGGCAATATAGGAATGACTAACCGTAATTACTTCATCCCCCGGCTGCACTCCCACTGCCAATAGAGCCAAGTGCAAAGCAGTTGTGCAGTTGGAGACGGCACAGGCGTGCTTCGCACCAACATAAGTTGCAAAATCCTTTTCAAACGCCGCAATCTCTGGTCCCTGAGTCAGCCAGCCAGAGAGAATCACACGGCTAGATGCTGCCGCTTCCGCCTCTCCAACCCAAGGCTTAGCAATTGGGATATTCTGGATTTGATTAGACATTACTGGCTTCCTTCGTCAATTCCTTCTGTTCACGCCACCAATTCACTAAGCGGGTCAAACCCTCCTCCAGGGAGATTTCTACCTCAAAGTCAAGCAGTTCCTTCGCTTGAGTTGTACTTGCTAAGCGACGCTGCACCGAATTGACCTTACGCTCTGGACCATACTCCGGCTTCAAATCCGATCCCATCACCTTCAATAAACTATAAGCAAGCTCATTCAGGGTCGTTTCTGTACCACTGGCAACATTGAATACTTCATCTGTGATATCTGCTTTCGCAGCCAAAATGTTGGCTCTGGCAATGTCTTCGATATAGACAAAATCCATTGTTTGGTTGCCATCCCCAAAAATTAAGGGAGATTGACCAGCGATGATCCGATCCATCCACCGAATCAATACTTCCGTATAGACCCCATAGATATCCATCCGAGAACCATAAACATTGAAATAGCGCAATGCCACGTAATCCAAGCCATACATATCGTAGAAACTACGAAGCAAGCCCTCGTTGAAAACTTTGGCAGCCCCGTAAATTGTGCGGTTGTTATAGGGATGATGAGCCTCCGTGGTAGGAAAGTCATCTGCCATCCCGTAAACCGAGGCAGATGAAGCTGCGACGACCTTTTTGACCTTTGCATTGACAGCAGCTTCCAAAACATTGAATGTGCCATCTGCCAGAACTTCTAACGCCAGGCGAGGTTCTTCAGCGCATTGTGTAATCCGAATGGCTGCTTGATGGAACAGATAATCTACTCCTTGCATGACATCAGCCAAGAGCTTTTGATCTCGGATATCTCCTTTGACGAGCACTACATGCCCATTTGCCTGTGCCCAAGCCAAATTCGCCAGACAACCCCGTGTAAAGTTATCTAGAACGATAATCTCGGATACTCCTTCTTTAACCAGTAAATCAGCAATGTGGGAACCGACCAGACCAGCACCACCCGTGATTAATACGCGACTATTTTGCATGTTCTTTTAGCCTCACAATTTCTTGCTCAAGTGTTTGAATTCTCCTTAGAAGATCAGACATTTGTAACCCTAGAGTGCTTTTGACGGATTTGATTACGTTAGCTGCTGCCGTTCTCTCTTCCCCTTCAAACTGTACCTCTAAAATTCTCAGCACCCCATCTCCTGTGAGTACGTCTACATATCCTTCCGCTTTGGACCTATCAATGACACGACCAGGAATCCGTCCGACGTAGACCGGAGGGGGGTTGAGCGGTTCGGCTCGCCAGATGAGCAGTTTCTTCCCTTGAAAATAAGTGTAAGCGCCAGGGAAAGGCTCTACTAGCGCCCGAATAAAACAGTCAATGCTTCTGGTGGTAATAGACCAATTGATTTCCCCATCTTCGGGCAAACGGGTGCAGCAGTAAGTTGCTTCATCATTATTCTGTGCAACTCCTTCATACCCATTTAATGCCTTAACAACTATATCCCCTAATACTTGTTGCTGAATCTCATTCAATCTGTCATACAGCGTAGTGATTGTATCTTCCCCGTGAATTGGAATCAATTGTTGAAATAGGATATTTCCCTCATCTAACTTTGGTGTAATGCGATGAATCGTGATAGCTGCACAAGGCTCATCATTTATCATCGCCCAGTTGGCATTTGCTCGCCCCCGGTAATAAGGTAGGGGAGAATAGTGAACGTTGATAAATGTAGAGAGTGAAATCAAATCCGACGGCAGAATTTGATTGTAAGATGATACTACAACACACTCGGGCTGAAACTTAAGTAGGAGTGCTTTAATCTCTCTCTGAGAAACATCTGAAAAGATAGGAATTCCCCTTTGCTGTGCCAAACTCAGCACCGAAGCGTTTGAGTTTGATTCAGAGTCTACATTTCTCACAATTGCCCGCACGCTGCACTTTGGGAGCAAGGATTCTAAAGCACTTAAGGTTGTTGCCCCAAGACCAATCAGGAGTATATCTGTCATAAACCCTCCTTCCATTATAGCAGTTGTACAAATTTCATCGCTTGTGCGTTGGATTGAGAAGATTGCCGCCAAGCAGCTTCAGCGGCTTTCAATCCGCCCGTTTGTAGTCGAACAACAGGTTCCGGTCCAACATGCGATGGCAAAATACCCATGTGACCCAACTTTGGCTCTATTTCGGGCCATATCGGTATGTTGTAAGCAGCAAAAGCATAGCGATCTATGTCTCCCCAGTATTGGGCAACTATCGCTCCTGACCAATACTTTGCGATTAGGGTTGCATCATTAGCAGAGAGAACTGGCTCAGGTTGCGGTTGCAGCGCCACTAATATGGCATCGTACTCTTTGTCTAGAGGAGCCTCTGACAGGCTAGTAACTTTATCCGCAAGCGCACCTGAATTGACAAGACCTCGCTCAATGAATGGGCTAAATGGATTATCACATAACAGTAAGATATTGCTGGTGTAAACAGCCACGCCTGCATCTAACAAAAGCTTGACTGCCATGATGCCCAAAAAGGAGAATACATCCACCGCTGGATGCCGCTCATTCACGCCTGCGATGGGAATCCCACGCTGCTGGCAGGCAGCGAGATCAATATCTTCGGGTCTAAACTCCCACGCCTCATACATTAGCCCAATCACAGCAGTTAGCTTCATCCAATCAATCATCTCCGCATCAATCGGACGGACATGCCCACTGTTTGTGATGATATCAGCCTGCGCTACAATTTCTGGCGATTTCTCTGCGATGAATTCGAGTCGATCACTTATCCCTGCGATTTCAGCAAGTTGCTGTGTTTGCGCTTTTACCTGTTCTACAGAACCATAGCGGGTACTTTTGGTCAGGGCAAAAACTTTGCTTGCTCCTGCCATTGCTGCCAACACAGGGGTAACGATATAGGCTCCTGTGGCTGCTTCTGTTAGAACAGTCGCTGACTGCAATTGTAAATCGCACCGTTGAATCGCCTGCTGCATTAATGTAATCAGGCGTTGGGGGTTTAACCCAGGACGGGTATCGTTCATGATACTTGTGCTCCTTGCGACAGGCTGTGAAGACTCTGAGCCACTGCATCGACCTGTTCAGGGGTAAGTTCTGGATACATCGGCAGGGAAAGAACTTCCCTAGCGGTCGATTCAGAATAAGGAAAAGCTCCTGGCTGGTAGCCTAAGTCTGAGTAGGCGGGTTGCAGATGAACCGGGATTGGATAGTGGATTCCTGTTTGAATACCCTGCTCACTCAGTTTCTGTTGTAATGCGGTGCGATCGCCGACTCTTACAGCATAGATATGGTAAACGTGATGGCTGTAGGGCATCACAACCGGAGTCTTAACCGTTGAATCCTTCAGCAGTTGATCATATTGCGTTGCATGTGCCCTGCGCGCCTCTGTCCATTGATCCAGGTAGCGTAGCTTGATGCGTAAAATAGCTCCCTGAATTCCATCCATGCGATAGTTATAGCCTTTCAACACATGGTTGTATCGGCGCTCTTGTCCCCAGTCTCTTAACATGCGAATCGTAGAGTCAAATTCAGCATTGTTGGTAGTCACCATACCACCCTCGCCGTAAGCTCCCAAATTCTTACCAGGGTAAAAGCTGAAGCAGCCAATGTCACCAATACTGCCAACGCGACGACCTTTGTACTCTGCTCGGTGAGCCTGAGCAGCATCTTCTATAACAATCAGGTTATGACGCTGGGCAATCTCTAAAATTGGATCCATATCTGCTGCCTGTCCATATAAATGAACAGGCAGAATAGCTTTTGTCCGTTCAGTAACTGCGGCTTCAATTTGAGTGACATCGATTGTGTAAGAAGCCGGGTCAATATCTACGAAAACAGGTTTCGCTCCGGTGTAAACGATCGCTGCTACCGTGGCGATAAATGTAAACGGTACGGTAATAACTTCATCTCCAGGACCAATCCCGGCTGCCACCAAAGCTAGATGTAGGGCACTAGTTCCTGTATTAACAGCAATCCCATGCTCTGCACTACAATACTCGGCAAACTCTTCTTCTAAAGCCGCAACTTCGCTCCCCAAAATAAATTGAGTGCTTTCTAGAACCTTGATAACGGCGGTATCAATTTCATCTTTAATGCTCAGGTATTGAGCTTTTAGATCAATAAATGGAATCATGCTGCAACCTCTACAGTATCTAGTTCGACTAGTTGACCTTGTTTCTTCATCGACTCAGTTGCAGCTTCAAGAATCTTGACGACCTGCAAGCCTGCATCTCCGCCTGTGATAGGACGTTCTCCGTGTTCAATACAACGGAGGAAGTGTAACCCTTCTGTTCGTAGCGCTTCGGTCATATCCAACTGGGGTGCCCACATATCCCCCGTTCGATAACCGACCAGCATTCGATAGACACTTTCGGCATCACCATTAATCGTGATCCCTCGATCGTATACTTTGATTTTTTCACTCGGTTCAAGATCATCGAACACAATCATTTTCTGGCTGCCACCAATCAGGGTACGTCGCACTTTCACAGGTGCTAGCCAGTTCACGTGAACATGAGCAATCAAATTGTTTTCAAAAAACAACGTTAAATAGGCAATATTCTCTAGACCACCGGGGACATGACTTATGCCAGTAGCTGAGACAGCACAGGGCTTGCTTTGCAGAATATAGCTCATGATAGATAAGTCATGAACTGCCAAATCCCAAAGAACATTAATATCGTGTTGAAATAGCCCCAGGTTGACACGCACAGAGTCGTAGTAGAGGATATCTCCCAGTTCACCACTAGAGACTAGTTCATGCATCTTCCGCACAGCACCTGTGTAGACAAAGGTATGATCTACCAGCAACACTCGATTACGCCGATCCGCCTCGTCAATTAACCGAAGCGCTTGCTCGCTAGTAACTGTCATCGGTTTCTCAACCATCACATGCTTGCCCGCCTTCAGCGCGGCTAGAGCCAAGTCGAAGTGAGTAGAAACAGGCGTTGCGATCGCGACAGCATCAATCTTAGGGTCTTCAAAGATATCCTGGCAGTCTGTGGTCACTTGGATCGCCGGGTAGCGAGCCTGTACCCTTGCCAGTAACTTCGGGTTGAAATCGCTGACTGTTCTTACCTTTGCTCCGGAAATCTCTGAGAAGCTCCTAACCAGATTCGGACCCCAGTATCCATAGCCAATAACACCAATGTTTACGTTGCTTTCCATAGCGTGTTGCTAATTAAAGTAAATGTATATCTATCTCGGTCTACCGACTGTATCACCTAAGCTACCATTCATCTCTGCTGAGGATTTGTCGCGATCTCGTACGTCACCAATCACCCGTGCCGGAACTCCTGCCACAATTGCGTAGGCAGGAACATTTTGTGTCACAACTGCGCCAGCACCAACCAAGGCTCTTTCGCCGATCGTTACCCCTGGTAAAATAGTGGCGTTACTGCCAATGGATGCAGACCGTTTCACTATTGTCTCGATGACATCCCAGTTATCTTCCATTTGCAAACTGCCATCTTCATTAGTTGCCCGCGGGCAAAGGTCATTGGTAAACATTACCCCATGACCAATAAACACTTCATCTTCAATGACAACGCCTTCACAGAGAAAGCTGTGGGATGAGATTTTGCACCGATTCCCGACCTTAACATTTTTCTGGATCTCTACAAAGCTACCAATTTTTGTCTCATCTCCAACCACACAACCATAAAGATTCACGAGATGGACATGAAAAATTCTTATGTTTTTGCCCAACTGGACATCATCATTGACTGTCATTACTGCTCTACCTTTTAACTAATTGATGTAAACCAAGGAAACAACGTAACTACTCAGGCTTAAATTTTAGTAATGTTTTAGGGGACAGCGGAACGTAGGAGTCAGGGTTTGAGTGATCAAACTTCTGCATGAGGCAAGTCTTTCGAGCAATTCGCCCAAGAATCTGGAAGTTGTCCGAGAGGAGATTCGTGCGGTTTGTGCTCAACGAAAGAACACAGTGATTGCCTTAGACAGCAGAGTAAGGGTTAGCATCGCGTTTAGCTTATTCATCCCAACTTCACGCAATCATCAACACAACCTAGCCAACCGCGAAAAATTTACGATACTAACGGCTATGGTTTGATCACAAAACGTTCATTTCTTCGATGTTTGAGGGAAAAATGAGCCTGTTTGAGCTGAAGATGGACAATGTAGATGGCTAGAGTAAGGCTACCTATAATCAGAGGGGGTAGAACCAGACTATTGGTCATCCCAATAGTTGATCCCAGACCAATACTAACTCCTACTATGGCTATCAGGGTAGGAAAGGTGAGCGCTAATAGTTTCTGACTACCGCCCAGCAGCATTTTCTCAACAGCGATGCTGATTGCAATCCCGGCAAGCCCACCACTGACAATGCCTAAGCCTGCACCTAGGAAAACTGCCGGAGTAACCACGGTCTTCACTGCATTGGAGAAAATCTGGGTGAGTACGATCCCTCCCAGGATCACTGCGGAAAGCGTACTGGATGCCGCACCAAAACGCCATCCTGAGGAGTACATCAACCAGGCGGCGCATTCCAATCCCAAAGCACTGCCTACTAGGGTACCAATGGCTGCCGAGCTAACCGATCCGGTCATGGTGCCTGCGACCAAAGCAACCACACTAGTTGACGAGCTTAAGCCGGCAAAAAATATGCCTAACAACCCTAGTAAGCCGTAGGAAAGAAAGTAATCTGGAACGGGCATACGGGCTGTTTTCACCTGTACATTGAGAGAATAGGTCTTTGCTAAGGTATTGGCGTGCAACAACAGTCTGCGACGATAGGTTTTTCCTGCGATCAGTTTGTGAGTATCGACAGTGACTCGGCAACGAACCTGATTACCCACAAAAGTTTTCGGTTCAACTGTAATCCAGGAGTATTGCTCGGCTGGAGGGTCGTAGGGATAGGGAGCCACTTCCCACTGCCCCTCTAAAGTGGTTTCTGGAATAGGATTTGCGATCGTCACTGTTTGAGTCAACAATTCCCCTAATTGACCTGCGGCAAATTCGAGCGTTGACTGACTAAACTGGGCTTCTGGTGGACGTAAAGGAGATAGGGGAATGGCAGCCAAGGCACTCAGGGCATTGGGAAACCGATCCTTCATGCGAGGGTTAACCATTTTTTCTAGCCAATTTACCCAATGCACATTAAGCTTGGGAACCAGGTGCTTAAAGCTGATTTGGTAGGTAATATCCACCAGATCGCCAATGCGATCGGAGTTCGTGTGGGTCAGTAAACAGATCAGAGACATTCCCAAACCGTAAAGGTCTGAAGCTTCGCTTAACTGCCGATTAAACAACTGCTCAGGAGGCATAAAGCCCAGAGTTCCTTTGACCACACTACTGACACCGACCTCGCCTTCTCCCACACGAGCAAATCCAAAATCAATCAAATAAACATCACCCGCTGCATTCACCAAGATATTTTCTGGTTTGAGATCCCGGTGAATCACAGGTGGAATTCGGTTTTGCAGGTAGACCAAAACTTCTAGAGCCGCGATCGCAATCTGCTTGATATCGTCTGGGTTGAAACTACGAGACGCTGCAAGAGACGCTGCCTGCTTATATTCCTGCACCATGCAGAACCCGTCTTGAGTCTGGAAGGCATCTAAATAGCGAGGAATGCCTGGATGGTTGAGTTCTTTGAGTAATTGCACCTCGCGATCGTAGGTATCGTAGCTCTGCCAGCTTGAACCTGATTTGGCAAATTGAAACTGTTTGATCACCACCGGTTGCTGGTTGCTTGTATCGGTTGCCAAATAGGTGACGCGTCCACCTGCCCGGTTGTGACCTAGCTCTTTCTCAATTTGGTAATGGTAATCGGAGAAATCTGGAAAATCGTTCATAAGAACTATCGGGAACAAGAGAGGATAATCGGCGCTTATTTTACGATTAAATATTATGCGAAATTTTGACCCAGCTAAACAAATTTCTGAAAGGAGCATAGCTGCCCAGCTATGCTCCTCATACTTGACAGTTCCACTCAGTAAATTTCTCAAGAATTGCAGAGGATGGATGCTTAAGTTCGGATGTTGACCGTTGCCTAAATCGCCCCATCAGCGCATATTGAATTAGCCCCACATATTCTCGAAGGATGACCGTAATTTGTTGGAGAGAATTCCATTGATCTGGCAGCGGACTAAGATAGGGCATCACTTTAAAGCCAACATTGCGAAACAGTAGGAACGATCGCAGCATGTGGGGGGAGTCAGTCATCAAGATAATCTTCCGAACACCCTGTGGGTAAAGAATCGCGGCGGTATAGAGGGCATTTTCTTCCGTATTTCGTGAGCAGCTCTCACCACTCAAAATAGAGCCTGGAAGCCCTTTTTGCTGAAGCCGTTCAATGGTTGGTTGGGCATCCATCATTCCACTCGTGAACACACGGGGAGCGCGCCCAGCTTGCCAGAGTTTATGAATCAGATCAACGCGACGCTCCCGTAATTCTTCGCCGCGCCCCAAAACGACAATGGCATCGGGTTGCTCCCCCCTATCCGCTGGCAATGGAACGGTCAAGCCCCAAGTTGTTAGTTGAACCATCCCAGGAGAGGTCACCATCAAACCAGCCAGCGCCACGATCGTCACAAGCTTAATCACTCGCCGCCAGCGACGGGGACTGACCAGCCAAAATATCCCAATCAGTGTCAATAGGATTAAAGCTTCCATGTTAGAGGTATCACCAATCCATCGCTCTCTATAAAATCACCGTCTTGCATTCGGTCACTATTGGTCGGGCTGCTTAACTACAGACGGCACAGACTCCTCCCTAATAGATGGACTCCCTGATTTCACTGGGTAGTAGTGATAATAGGGATCGTGTACAGAGGCTTGTTCCCTAGAACCATTTGCAAGCATCCCCAGAACTGGAACCGAGAATGGTTTAATTCCTTCTAGAGCTTGAGACAGCACTGAGCGCTTTGTTTTGCCCAAACACACTACCATAACCATGCCATCAGTCTTGGATGCAATCAGCTTGGTGTCGGCTAATCCTACCAGTGGAGGGGTATCGTAAATCACCAAGTCATAGGCATCCTTAAACTGCCCCATCAGATTTTGCATCTTTTGGGATGACAGAAGCTTAGTCGGGTCAGGAGGAATCTGTCCAGCCGTCAGGATGAAGAGGTTATCTTCGGTGGGAGATTGCTGAATCACTCGTTCAACCTCCAGATCTAGCGAAATGACGTTACTGAGTCCAAAGGTATTGGCCAATCCCAGTCGCTCATGAACTCTTGGACGACGCAGATCAGCATCGACTAGCAGAACCCGCTTCCCCAAAGCAGCCGCAGCTTGAGCGAGATGCACAGAGATCGTAGATTTTCCTTCTCCTGGGATGGACGAACTGATGACAATGGATCGAATCTGGGTGTCAGAACCGAGCAGGCGAATATTGGTATACAACGAACGAAAAGCTTCTGAAAAAGGAGAGGAGGTGTAGCCATGAGATCTAGCACCGTTGTTGAGTCCGACCTTTTGCCCCATCTGTTGCATCAGCCCACTGATATCGGCAAAGGAGGCGAGTTTTCCGAGAGAACTCAGCTGCTCCACCTCCTCTAACTCAGAATTAAATGGAATCACGCCCAGAACGGGGAACTTGCTGATTTCCGTGATCTCTTCAGAATCACGAATGACGCTGCTCAATTTGTCTAATAGCAAGGCAACGCCTACCCCCATCAATACCCCCAAGATTACGCCCAACAGGGTTGTTCGCTGAACATTGGCGGAGGATGGAACCGGGTCTCCAGGAGGGGTTAGAATTTGCCAGGGGGTTTTCCGTTGTCCGGCATCAATCCGCAGTGCTTCCCGTTTAGTCAGAAATTGATTCAGGTTATCCGTTGCAATCTTTAGTTCTTGCTGGATGTCGGTGTATTGGCGCGACACGACAGATAACTGTTTCACTCGCTGGCTGAGCTGATTGGATGCCTGAGCCAAAATGCGATCGCGGTCTTCCAGTCCCCGAATGTTGCTGGCAACTTCTTCCTGCACTCGCCGCCCCTCCCGCTGTAGTAGCGGTATGAGGTTTTGCTGCTGCTCTTTAAGAACTTGAACGTTGGGAGTATTGTCCTTAAACAGCGATGACTCTTTGGCAAGGTCACCCTCTACCGTCAAAATCTGATTCAGCAAAGCCTGATAGCGGGTATTGCTACTCAACGCTGTGGATGCCGGGTCGTCTGATCGGCGCAACAATTCCTGCAAGTCGTTGTAAAGTGCACGCGCTTCATTCAGTTTGATCTGCGTATCAAGGCGTTGTTGACCCACCGTATTCGTCCAGTCTGCTAGTTGTTTCCCTGTTGTGTCTGGATCGATCAGGTCGTACCGTTGACGAAAGTTTTGCAGCCGATCCTGAACTGCATCAACACGCTGCTGCAATTGAGGCACTTGGGCATTCACAAAATCAATCCCCTGTCGCACATCCGCTAACCGCTCCTCTAGGCTGTATCTGAGATAGGAATCTGCCACAAGCTTCAAGACCGCTTTCACTTTCTCAGGGTCGGTGCCCTGGAGGGTCACAGCTAGAATTTCACTGCTGGGAATTGGGGTTATGGAAAGACTGGCGGCCAGCTCATCATCGGTAATGGTTGGGTACTTAGCCTTCAATTGGTCGGCGATCGGTGAAAGTAATTTAGGGCTTTTCAACAGTTTTAGCTTAGTAGCATCCACAGTCTTTTCCGGTTGCGGCTGTCCTTCCTTGTTGCTATTTAGGGTTTGAGGTACAGAAGAGATGACCTGGTTTTCCGCAGTAACTGGTCTCGTCAAAATTTCAAACCCTGCTTGATAAACGGGTTTACTGGTCAATGCTTTGAGCATTGCGGCAGAGGTCACAACAGTGGTTACTCCAACAATGACGGGTAACCGTCGCTTCAATGCACCAAAGACTTGACCGAGGCTTAAACCACCTTCATCATCTTCGCTAGAGTGGGCTGGGTTGATTGACGATAGCCACTGAAATCGCCGATCAATACGGTTTTCTGGTGGAAATGCCTGAGAATTTTGATGGTTCTCCATATTGATGTCAGTCCACTAAACGACTGGAGCGAGGAAATACATTAAACTTTGTCTGATTTGCCGTTTGATTCATGGATCCATTTGTTTAGGGGCAGTATGCTAAATACGTTTTCTCTTTTGTAAAAATTTAGTAAGAGCCTACTTGCCAGTAATGATTCTGTAGATGCTAAATAACGATAGAAAGTTGTTGATAGGATTCAGAGCAGAGTTTACACTATCTGAAAAAGTGGTTAACGCAGAGCGATTCACGATGATGATGTCATCGTTGTAAAGCGCAGGGTTGGTTTGATCATTGAGCTGGTTATCAAAATTGATGCCGATATTGCGCTTTGTAATGGTACCGTTCGGGTTTAGCCGAATCAGATCGACTGACTTAGTACGCGCCCGCGTTGTAAATCCTCCCGCTGCCAGGACAGCCTGGTTGAGCGGAGTATTCGGTGGAATCTTAACCGCTCCAGGCTGCTTCACTTCGCCCACAATATTCACCCGAATACTGTCTGGAGAAAAACTGGCGGCAGCAATCTGGATCGATTCTGCGGGAGAGATGGTCGTTACCGTTGGGACAACGATGGTGTCCCTGTCCTGTAAAAAAAGATCTTGACTAACGTCTCCTTCTTTTAACAACTTCAAGAGGTCGATCACGATAGTTTGCTCACCACCACTTTTAGTCAAACGTCGAACCTGAATTTGACGAATGTCTGCCTGAGGCTTGATTCCACCTGCAATCTGAATTGCGCTGGTAATGGTGGGTGGTGTCTCAACTCCTCCAGAACCACTTGCTTGCCCAGTTTCCCCAGCAGCACCTGTGCGGGCGGAAGCGGTGACGGTGTGAGGGCCGGGACGGTAAACTTCACCTACAACAGCAACGTTTAATGCCTGACTTTTGTCTGCACTAAAGCTAGTTGATGCCAGTTGAATAGACTCAGCCAAATTCGTTTTACTGAGGGTAGGAACGAAGATAGCATCTCCAGCACGCAGGGTAACATCTTGGCGAGAATCACCGGTTTGTAGGAAATCCCAAAGGTTGACCTTAATCACTTGCTCGCCAGAACGCCGGGGGCGACGAACCTCTACCCGACGTAAATCTGCCATTTGAGTAATGCCGCCTGCCTGCCGGAGCGCCCGGGCTACGGTGGGAATCTGTCCGGCTTCTGTCAGAGTGTAAGCTCCTGGGCGATTGACCTCCCCCAAAATGCTAGCTTGCACCGGGCGGGGGGTCAGCACATTCACACTCACGATCGGATATTTAAGAATTTGGGTATACCCTTCGGAGATAGCATTCGCCGCTTCTTTAAGCGTCATCCCGGTGACGGGTATGCTGCCAACCTGGGGAAGGTTCAAAGACCCATCTGCCAGAACTTGAAACTCGCCAGAAAGTTGGGTCAATTTGAACACGTCAATCCGAACCCGATCGCCTGGTCCTAGGGTATACGCATCATCCGTTAGGCTGGAAGGCGTTCCCGAATGCGTTGAACCTTTGTAGGCGGTCAGCCCTTGTTGAGCCAGACAGGAGAGGGGTGTAGTAATTGCTAACAGCATTGGTAGCGTGAAACCCGCAGTGCGTTGAATAAAGCTTGTAGGACGACCTGTTGGCAAGTTTCGCAGCATACAATTTTAGTCTTTTTAAGGCAATCTCCATTTTAATGACTGGTTTACTTTTTCAGCGGTTTAGTGACTTTATCATCCAATCTTCATCCAATCTTAGAAAATACCCGGAAAGATATAAGTGGTCTTGTGCATTCTCCCGACGCTGACCTTTCAGGTACAGCGCGGGCGATCCTCGGATAAAAGCCTAAAAGCAGCTTTAAGGGAGGTGTCTTCCCTCCCTCACTATTGAGGGCTCTGTTGCAAGAAGTTTTGAAGGGTCAAAGAACTCTTTCACATCAACCGACTTAAGCTACAACACCGAAGATTTTAGCGATGAACTTCGCTTGAGCCACACTGTCCCCTGGCGTTTGCTCGAAGGGCGCTTGGCGTTTCGCGTCCAGTCGTCGTTGAACTTGTAACGTGATTTGGTTCACGGCATTCACCGATAGAACTCGACCTACTACAAAATACAAGGCTGCTTGCAAATCTCGCAACGACAGTCCCATGACATACAAGCAACACAGCCAATCCAGTAGATTCCCCAAACTCCGCTGATAGCGTTCCAAGATCTGCCAGTGGCGTTCCGGGTTCCGTTCTCGTAACTTCGGCACCTGTAACTTCTCGATGGTTCCATACTGCGTATGCAGTTGCCGCTCATAGTACCCGGAGCGGTACGGTTTCTTGCCCTCCAGGTGCTTCAGAAACTCCGTCACTTCCTCTCGTAACGCCCCTTCCAACACCTGTTTGACCGTGTTCACCACTTCCCTTCGTAATTGCTCTGCAAGTGCTGCTTCCAGTTCCGGATGCACACCTTGCTGTCGAACTCTGAGAATTTGTTGTTCTCGTTCTGCGATCGTCATGGAAGGGCTCCTGCTTCGAGGGGCTTCCCCATTCTAAGCCCTTTTCTCCCCTCGCTCCTCAGCGCGAATAATTCGTGACACTAACCCGCGTGCGGTGGTAGCGTTTATGGTGAAAGCGATCGCGCCTCAAGTGGGCGAAACGATTCATGACCCAGCTTGCGGAACGGCTGGCTTTTTAGTGTCGGCTTACAAATATCTAAGAGAGAAGTGTCAGCCGAAGGACTGGAAGATTTTGCAGTCGAGCTTGTCTGGCATTGAGGCGAAATCGTTGCCGCTGATGCTGGCTCAGATGAATTTGCTGCTGAATGGGGTGGAATATCCAGACGTGGAGCGGAAAAACTCGCTGGGGACTCCGATCAACCAGATTGGGGTGAAGGATCAGGTGGATGTGATTTTGACGAATCCGCCGTTTGGGGGTGAGGAAGAAGCGAAGATTAAGGACAACTTTGACCCCAAAATGCAGACGGCAGAGACGGCGCTGCTGTTTCTTCAGTTGATTATGCGGTTGCTGAAGTCGCAGCCGAATCCGGGACGGGCGAGAATTGTGGTGCCGAATGGGACGCTGTTTGGCGATGGGGTTTCTGCCAAGATCAAGGAGAAGCTGCTGACTGAATATATACTCTAATCGGCTAAGAGCTGGACTTTTTTGAAGGATTGAAACTTCCAACTCATCAGGCTTTTTAGCTTGTCGTGTTTGTCAATAGGAGCCGTCTCTATCACCGTTGAAAT
>NZ_MPPI01000069.1 GCF_001895925.1 Phormidesmis priestleyi ULC007
TGAATTCAATCCGAATCATGCTAACAACCTCTTTTCTCCTGCTCTAGAACAAACCTCATCTTATCGTTGATGCGGGAGAACAATCCAAAAGTCCATTTCTCAATCGTGGCGAGTAGACAGTCAGGTCACGGCGATCCCAGATTGGCTCCTCTGGCGAACAATGGTGGACAAACTCTCACCCATGCGCTGTTGCCGGATAGCCCTGCCCGCAATACTGGGACTAATACGCTGATTCCCGATAGAGTGCGTGGTGATCAGCGCGGTAGCAGCTTTTCTCGCATCATTAGTGAACAGGTTGATATTGGCGCTTTTGAAGCGTTGCCTGTGGTTTCGCTCGTTCCCATCGTAATCAACAGTGAGGAGGGAACCGGGGGGACAACTAGCTACCTTTACAACCTCGTCCTCTCAGCCCGCACGGGTATTCCCGTGACCGTTACTATGGAGATTACAGGTGGGACTGCCACGATCGATGACTTTGCGGCTGTTCCTTTTCTCCAGGTAGTCTGGGTCGCGGCCCACGGATCGAAGTCAATAGCAAACGATACGTTGACAGGGGGAGGGGGTCGCGATCGATTTATCTACAGCTTGGGTGACGGCACCAATACCATCACTGACTTTGGTAGCATCGGCAAGTCCCCCAATTCATTTACCCTAGCTGAAGCGGATGTCATTCAATTCCAGGGCGCAGGCTTGACGGCTCGCAATCTCCTCTTAACTCAAGTCGGTGCAAATCTGGAACTCACGTTTGACAGCACTGATACCAAAATCATCTTACAAAACGTTCAACTTGAGAATCTGGAAAATCGATCAAATTCAGGAAACATCTTGTTTGATGGACAAGTCAGTTTTCAGAATAGTGGTTCTGCTGCAACGCTTGCCGCTAAGATTGTCTACAACCGAGGCACCGGAGACTTGCTCTATAACGAGAATGGAGCAACATCAGGTCTGGGTGGCGGTGGACGTTTTGCAACGCTCACAACAAGTCTTGCACTCAGCACCACTAACTTTTTAATTCGACCATAGAAGGATTTACGCTAATTGAGCTTCAAGATGGTGCAACGCTTGTTCAGAAAAATCTTGTGACGCTCATCACCCATTAACTCTAAGTAGCGGTAAAGACTCCACTGTAGGTTGAAGTCAGAGAGGGCTGAAACGCACCTTTAGCCGCAATGTCACCGCTATTGACTTCTAATACCGTCTTTTCTAAATCCCAGTCTCCGCCAAGATTGGCGCTGCCAGTTGGGTTAGTGGATGCTGCAATATCGGCAGTTGTCAGTTGACTAAACTTTTGCATAAACTCAGTGCCGACTGCTCCAGCGCCCACATTAGACCCGTACAGCAAAATGTCAGCGTCGGGCGTGAGAGCAGATGCCCAGCGTCGCAGACTAGCCCCATAAACGTCTAATGAGTCTACTGTTAGCTGAGTTACCCCCAAGTTTAAGACTCCTGCATCACCCGGTGAGATGAGATGAATTGCAGAAACATTTTCAGCGCTTTTTAACACCTTAGTTATTTGAGCAATGCCGTCTCGATCGCCCTCTAAAATCACGACGGTGACTCCGGGACGAACTCCAGCTACCAAGCTTTGGTAGTTTGGCAAACTAGAATCGATGAATGCGATCTCTCCAGTCACCGTTTCAGGAGCAGGTGACGGCACGACTGGCGCAACTCCGATGTCTGGAGGTTGAGAAGTGACAGGATCGGTAGAGAGACTAGCAGTCCTAGAGCTTGGCTGGGGCAAGGATGTGGCGGGCATTCCCAGCGATATTAAATCGTTTGGTGCAACTTGCACTTGAACGATCGGCAAAGACTCAGAAATCGTTGATGAGGCACCCGTATACGGATCACCTGCAAAGGGTTGAGGCGTAAAATCAGTGAGAGACGAAGCGGAAGTGAAGGCTAACCCAACCGCGATCGGGTCGTTAATTTCTCCACCCTTGAGGGTTGGCTTAGTAGAGAGGCTCTCAGACAGGGGATCTGAGGGTAGAGCAGACAGTCCGTTATCAGGATTCATAACTCCAAATTTTCCTTAAGACGTAAAACGACCGTACCTAATAGCGTAGGTACAGTAATGGTCAATACTGCCTCAGTCAAAGAAGCACCCCTAAAATTCAGTTTGCTGAGTTTAAACGGGTGATTCTTCTCACTTCATTGATCTAAGCCGTCTCGTCAAGAATACTGACTTTTCGACGCTGACGATTATTTCTTACGTCCTAGAAAGGAATCTTCCGGAACTATTCGTATAGAAAGCGCTTAACTTTATAAACTCTTTACAAAAATCTCAGTCAACCTGCTCTGTTAACGAACCTCATATTGAGGGAGAGGATGATTGGTTTTGCGCGGTTCTGACGGGTCACGCTTTTGCGGACGCAGCGATCGCGCCTTAGAATTTTCGTCTCGACTCGGCTCTACGGGCGATGGAGGCGATGCTACCAGGACAAAAACGCGCCTTCCATTTAAAATATTGTAGAGATCTTGCCCGACACACACCAGACCAGTGGACTGTAGGGCTAAAATCCGCTCATCTCGCTTTTGTCGGGCTTGCGCCGCATCATCCCAATCTGTCTCTAAAAATACTTCTTGAATAGAACCCATCGAATCCACAAACCTCTTTTGCTGTCTCGCTATACAGCGTAGCGTTTCTTCTTGACCGTGTGGGCGTTATGATTTGAAAAAGCAGCGAATCATGACCATTTGACGTGATCGCTACCCCAAATCCTGTGCTAGGCTAACGTCAGGATTTATTTTCGGCTGTGTAATTCGTGTTCATCAGCGTCTCTCCGAATCTAACTCTCCACACTTTCTTGGATTCTGGAGACAATTTCATGTCAATTTACGTGGGCAATCTCTCTTATGAGGTCAAGCAAGAGGACCTAACTGAGATCTTTGCTGAATACGGAACGGTCAAGCGGGTACAACTGCCGACTGATCGCGAAACGGGGCGGATGCGCGGGTTTGGGTTTGTCGAGATGGGCACTGATGCAGAAGAAGATGCCGCGATCGCAGCATTAGACGGTGCAGAGTGGATGGGTCGGGATCTAAAAGTAAACAAGGCTAAGCCTCGCGAAGATCGAGGGCCGTCGGGCGGTGGCGGTGGTCGCCCCCCTAGACGCTATTAAGCTGATAAGCTAGGAAACTGACGTTAAATCCTCTTGAAGGCAGACCCTCGTCTGCTTTTTTTGATAGAGGTTGTAGTTGATTAAATCAGGAGAACCGATGACTCAAGTGATTCCTGGCGAAGACGAAAGAATTGACTCCGTGTTGCGCCGATTTAAACGTGAAGTGTCTAAAGCAGGCATCTTCCCAGACATGCGAAAGCACCGTCATTTTGAAACCCCGATCGAGAAGCGGAAGCGCAAAGCCTTGGCGAAACAGAAGCAGCGTCGCTTCCACCGCTAACGATATTTTTACAAATCGTTGAAATTTCTCGCATGGTGCCAAATTCTCAGAATTTGGCACCAGTTTTTTGTGGTTGAGTTTTGAATCAAGCCGTATAAACGGTGCCCAATCCGAGTGCGCTTAAGCCTTTGCGATAGGCGATCGAAGTCCTGTCAGCCCGAATGTGTACTTCAGCCAATAATTCTAGCGGCAAATCTTCAGGGTATTGCGCCTCTACGACCTCCTTGTCTTCAGCAAACACCTGATAATTAAATTCATACACAGGTTCAAGCGGCATCTGACGATCGAAGTTGCGGCAAATGGGGCAAAAAACACGAGTTTTGCGCGCAGAAATCGGAGAGGCGGCATTGAGAATACACAAGCGCCCATCGTCTGGGAAGTGAACCGTCAACCGAGCCGTAAACGGAAAGTAAACGTCAAAAACGCGGAGCCACTGAAAATCGGCAGGCGCAAGATCTTGCAGCCCTTTGGGAAAATTGCTGACCGTGCTGAGATATTCGGCACGAACGCCGTTTGCTGTCGGTGTCACATCGTAGCGGGGCACGATCGGGTTATTAGAATCGCCAAAAGTTTCAGTATGCACCCAGGCAAAATGAGCCACGTCGAGAAACCCTTCCATCTGTCTCCCGGCTGCCGCATTCAAATCGACTGCATTGGGCAATATTTGCTGATAGTCGGCATCCTCCCATTCAAAAAAATCGGGTAGAGGATGCGATTCGCCCCCCGCTAAAGAAGTCCAAATCAATCCATAGGCTTCTTTAACTGGATAGGTCTTTAGACAAAGTTTTGGCGGAATGCTGGCACCGGGCTGAGATGGAATCAGCACACAGCGACCCTCAGACGAGTAGTGAAAGCCGTGATATTTACACACCAATTGATCAGACTGAACTTGACCCATGCTTAGTGGAACGCCACGATGCAAGCAGATATCATTTGCCACAGACAGCCCCGCAGTCGTTCGCCAAATGACTAGGCGCTGATCAAGCAGAGTCGCTGAAATCGGCTGGTCTTTAACGTGGTGGCTAAATGCGATCGGATACCAAAATTGAGACAAGATATCCCAATCAGATTCGGCAAACGTGCAGCCTCTCGGATAAGTTAGTTGATCGGTCATGATGGTGAGTGTGCGGCAATGCTAGAGCGTTCAACTCAATCGAGCGTCACTTTGTACAGGATATACAACTGAGTTCAATCTGTTGTTGTGCTTAGTAATACATTGTTGACTTTGGCTGAGAATTTTGACTGTTTTGATCTTGTCTCTAGCGAGGTTTTAGTCGAAACTAAACGACTTCAGACGTTTAAACCCATTAGAACAACTCAGCAGACTTGTTCGCAGGCTCCGATCTAAACCTTTATCCAACCTTGAGAACTTGCTCGGCAGACAAATTAAGGTCTGGGAACAGTGGAGAGAAGATAAGGTCGTTTCCTCGGAACTGGGCAAGCTGGTATTCTCCACTCTCGTCCAGAGTGTAGATGCTAATCGTTGGTTGTTTTGGGTTGCCAATGTAGAGCCGTCCTCCGATCGCAGCATAGTCTACAACCCAGTATTCTGAAACTCCCAACTCACCGTAGTCTGCAAGTTTCGTCAGGTAATCATCTCTCCAGTTGTTGCTAACAACCTCAATCACCATTGGAGGGCAGACATAAGCCGCTGCCGACTTGAAAAGCCCTTTCATTTTTTGCCACTCTGCCTGAGCAAAGACGACGATATCAGGCTTGCGGCTTTTCTCCTTTTTGCCGGGAAGAGTTTTAAACCTGACCTGTTTCAGTCTCTTCGGAACATAGGGGAGTTTTCGATCGCTGCAATGAGCTTTGAGCAGATCGCACAAGTCGTCAGCGACATCTTCGTGGTTTGCATTGGGTTCGTCAACTGGCACAGGAATTCCATCAATGAGTTCAAAACTACGATCGCTGCCATCATCCCATTGAAGAAACTCCTCAAAGGTCATCGGCTCGGCTTGGGTGATCACTGCTTGCATCATGCCTCCTCAAAACGCTCCATCCTCGAACAACGGCACTCTTGGAGCCTTGATCCTATTATCGATCAGCGGCTACTGTTCACAAGGTTCTTCTAGCAGTCATTTTCTTCGCAAGCAGCAATGCTCACCCAGCTACTAGAGCCATCTTGCCAGTGTTCTTTTTTCCAAATGGGGGCGTTGTGTTTGAGGGTATCGATCGCGAACTGACAGGCTTCAAATGCTTCCGATCTGTGGGGACACCCGACTGCAATCAACACGCTAATTTGACCAATTTGCAGCTTGCCAACGCGATGATGAATCACGACACGATTTACATCTGCCCAGGTTTTGCGAATCTCTGCCGCAATTTGCTGAAAGACTCGCATCGCCATCGGCTCATAGGCTTGATATTCTAGTGATTCGACTGCCTTGCCATCAGTTTTGTTGCGAACCATGCCACTCATCACCACGATCGCTCCGTTAGCCTCATCGTCTGCCAATGCGTAAACCTCTTCTAGAGACAGGGGCGCGAATGTGATCGCAAAGCGATCGTGCGGATGCGACTGAATCGGGTGAGACGTGGAGAGCGTCGTGGCAATCATAAAATCAACTTCAGTAAGAGAACTGACTCTATTTTGCACAGATTTTATCGCTTACTGAAGTCGCTTCTTTTCACTGCGATAGCGAATGGTTTCAGCAATTAGAGCCACCGCGCCAGAAGTCACCATTAGAACTACACTAAGCGCATTAATATCAGGCTTAACACTAGTGCGAATGCGGCTAAAAATCTCCATCGGCAGCGTGGTCGCACCACCCCCGGCGGTAAAACTGGAAATCAGAAAGTCATCCATGCTGAGAACAAACGCCAATAAACAGCCCGAAACAATGGCGGGCATTAATTCCGGCAATAGCACCATCACCAACGATTGGTAAGGTGTGGCTCCTAAATCCTGCGCGGCTTCTTCTAAATGCGGATTGAGATTGACGAGGCGAGTCGAGACTACAAACGCTACGTAGGACAAACAAAATACAGTATGCGCTGCGACGATCGTCCACAAACTCAACGGCACTGCGATTACGGCGAGGAATACTAACGTCGAAACCGCGATCGCAATATCTGGAATGATTAATGGTAGGTAAGATACACCCTGATATAACTGTTTGCCAGGAAATTTGTAACGCGCTAATCCCACTGCCATAAGAGTGCCAATGATTGCAGAAATTCCAACTGCACAAAATGCAACCTTCAAGCTATCTGACAACGCTGAGAGAATGCGACTGTCATTAAAGAATTTGACATACCACGATAGCGTAAACCCACCCCACTGAGCGCTGTTGGGCGACTGGTTAAAACTGTAGAACCCCAGCACCAAAATTGGTAGATACATGAAGCCAAACATCAGCACCGAAAACAGCGCTTGCCAGGAGATGCGAATGGGATTTTTAGAGGGAGCTTGCATTTTTGTCGCCGTATTTGATGAGCAGCGCGATCGCTAAACTAACTGCCAAAATTAACACCATGCTCAGAGCCGACCCAAATCCCCAGTTTTGAGTGGCACCCAAAAATTGGTTATAGATCAGTCGCGCTGCCGTCATGCTCGACGTGCCGCCCAACAGTTCGGGATTGATAAAATCTCCTAACCCCGTGATGAACACGAGTAAGGAACCTGCGGCGATTCCGGGGAGAGTCTGCGGCACGGTTACCTTCCAAAATGCTTGCGGAGGAGTTGCGCCTAAGTCGGCAGCAGCTTCTAAAAAGCGACGATCGAGCTTTTCTAAAGAGGCATAGAGAATCAGCACCATGTAGGGCAGCAGACTGTAGGTCATGCCAATCAACACGGCAGGTGAGCGATTGAGTAGATCTAGTGTGGGTAGGTGCAGACTCGTCAGCAGCGTGTTGAGAACGCCCGTCGGACGCAAGATACTAATCCAGGCGTAGGAGCGCAAAAGTGAGGAAGTCCAGAGCGGCAGCACAAAGGCTAATAGCAGCAAATTTCGCCAGCGTTTGGGGGAGAGTAGCGCAATCCAATAGGCGACCGGGAAGCCCATCAGCAGACAGAGCAGCGTCGTTCCGATCGCAAAGAGCAGCGATCGACCAATCACCTTCAGCACATCTGGCTGGAAGATTCGCAAATAGTTATCTAGCCCTGACGGGTTCACAATGTCTCCGGGCTTGATATCAGGCACCAAACTCAGTTGAAAAATCAGCAGTGTGGGAATCACCAACAGCAACGCGAGCCAAATGCCTGCCGGAGCTAAGAGCAAAAGAGCTTGTAGCCACTGAGGGGAAGACGTTTGAACTTGAGCGGGGGCAGAGGGGGCTTTGGTAGACACGTTAAGAGAATTTTGAGTGGTAGAGAGGCTAGTTTAGTGAGGCTATAGCAATCCTGTTTCAGTTGTAAGAGTGGGACAGGCTTCCAGCCTGTACGGGCAAGATGCCCATCCCACCATTCACTTAGGATTGCTATATGTTTAGCTGCTCGTCAGCTTTGTCCAATATTTTTCGTACAGTTCTAGGATGGGTTTATCGAGTGGGGCAAGCGTTTCAGAACGATCGAGGAGATTGTGAGGGGGAAACAGAGTCACGTTGTTCTTTAAATTGTCGGGGAGTTGGTTGAAGGCAGCTTCGTTAGGAGTCGCGAAGAACAGACGCTCAGTGACTCTGGCGGCAACGTCAGGTTCCAGCATAAAATCCATCCAGGCGTAGGCAGCTTCGGGATTTGGAGCCGTTTTAGGAATCACCATCGTATCGCTCCACAAAGAGGTTCCACTAGCCGGAATCACATATTTGAGCTTGGGATTTTGATTCATCACGTTAACCGCATCAGCAGAATAGCCCATCGCGATCGTCAAATCGCCCGCAAGCAACTGATCGCGCCACGCGTCAGTGGTAAACGTCGTGATCGCGGGTTTGAGTTCTTGCAATTTTTCGTAGGCTTGCTTGATCTGCTGCGGATCGGTGGCGTTATAGGAATAGCCGAGCGATCGCAGCGTTGCCCCCATGACTTCTCGAAAATCGTCCATCAGAGTCAGGCGGCGAGTCAATTTATCTTTGTGCTTCCAGAGATAATCCCAATCGGTGGGCGGCTCTGTGAGTTTTTCGCTGTTGTAAATCAGCCCTGTGGTGCCCCAACTCACCGGGACGCTGAAGCGATTGCCCGGATCGTGGACTGACTGCTGAAACCTCGGCAAAATGTTGCGAAGCCCATCAAGACGAGAATGGTCTAACTCGCTCAGATAGCCCAATTGCACCATCTGAGACACTTTATAGTCAGAAGGGTAGATGATGCTGTAAGTCCCGGCTTTGCCTGCTTGAAAGGTTGCTAACATCATCTCGTTAGAATCAAACACATCAGAAATGACTTTGATGCCCGTTTGCGATCGAAACGCATCAATCAAATCTTGATCTACATAGTTTGACCAGGTGTAAATATGCAATTCATCAGCCGCCCCGCGCCGCACCTGATCGGTCTGCACCTTGGCTAAAGTCCAGCCACAGCTTGAAAGCGCCATGCTCGACAACCCAGCGATCGAGGTTTGCAAAAATCGCCGCCGCGATCGAGAAGCGTGAAGAGAACGAGTCAAAAAATCAGCCATGTGATTCATTCTGGTAACGCCAGACAATCATCTGCGCCCCAGTGCAAATAAATCGGCGTATCACTATCGGGAACGTTCAGCGCATTGGGTTGACGAACCGTGAGCTGATCGCCCGATCGTAGCTGCACGACGTAGTGGACATGAGTGCCCAGATACATGACGTGCTTGAGTCGTCCCTCAAAACAGTTGATTGCGTCATCGGGCGGCGAGAAGCTGACATTCACCTTTTCAGGGCGTACACTCACCACCACTGCCCCAGACGTGAGCGGCAACCCGCTGGCATCGGTGGGCTGCACTTTCATTTTCAATCCCCGATCAGTAATAATCCACAACATAGTCGGGTGGGCACCCTCAATTTTGCCGCGAAACAGATTGGTGTCTCCAATAAAATCAGCAACAAACGGCGTTTGAGGACGATCGTAGATTTGGCTCGGCGTACCGATTTGTTCGACTTTGCCCTCAACCATCACGGCAATGCGATCGGACAAACTCAGCGCTTCTTCCTGATCGTGCGTCACTAGCACAAAGGTTACACCTAATTCTTGGTGCAAATTCGACAGCTCCACCTGCATTTCTTTGCGTAACTTGAGATCAAGTGCGCCCAGAGGTTCATCTAACAAAACTACGGTAGGACGGTTGATCAACGCTCGTGCCAACGCGACTCGCTGCTGCTGCCCGCCTGACAGTTGCGCCGGGAAACGGTTGGCAAACCCATCCATCTTCACCAGCTTCAGCGCTTCCTTGACGCGCTCTTGCGTTTCTGACTTGCGGCATTTTTTGATTCGCAGCCCAAAGGCAACATTCTCCCAAACCGTCAAATGGCTAAATAGCGCGTAGTTTTGAAAAACCGTATTGGCGGGTCTGCGATAGGGCGGCACATTGAGCATCGATTGTCCGCGAATCAGCACATCGCCAGCGCTGGGAGTCTCAAACCCGGCAATCAAGCGCAAAGTCGTAGTTTTGCCGCATCCAGACGGCCCTAGAATGCTAAAGAATTCACCGCGTCGAATGCTGAGATCAACCCCCCGAACGACCGTATCGCCGTTAAACACTTTGAATACTTTCCGCAGTTCAACATCAAACCCAACATGGGTGTCAGTTGCTTGCTGATTCTGCGTTGCCGTCTGAGACATAGTGACGATTTCCTGCGGTAATTCCCGGTCTGCGCCGAAGGTAGCTTGCCTGATCCCCGATGAAGATGTTAGATCTAACGTCTGGTCTATCTTACTCGCCCAAGTTGGAGCTAGTCAGAAAGATTGCTCGTCCGTTAACGTTTAGGTAAAGTTATCTAAAGAATAATCACGAAACTATCATTCTAAATCGGGTAGTCAGCCCTAGATTTCCCATCTAAATCGCTGAATTCCCAACTTAACTTAGAATAATCGATACTTTATATCATCTAAATTTTCTGTCTGCACTCACTTTAAAGATGTCTATCGTCAGTTATGACTTTGATTCAATCACCTCCGACTACGATCGCTCATCAAAAACATGCCCGCAGTGTCGGTCGCAAACACCAAGCACTAATGCTGATGTTTGGAGTGACTGCGATCATCTTAGGAGGGTTGGGGGGTCGCCTTGCCTATCTTCAGCTCATGCAAGGTCATCAAAATCGAGAAATGGCAGAAAGTAACCGCATTCGACTGCTGCCCAAACAGCCAGAGCGAGGCAAGATTCTCGATCGCACAGGCAAAATTCTCGCAGGCAGTCGCTTATCTCACTCGGTCTTTTTGTGGCCCCTTGCTCAAAAGAAGGCTGAGTGGAGCCAAACTCTGGCGCGCGTCTCGCAAATTCTCAACATTCCCGTTGCCGACATTCAAAAGCGCTTAGAGCAAGAAGGCTATAATTCGCCCTATCGAGTCCGCATTGCGCGCAGCATCAGTCCTCAAAAGGTCACAGCTTTAGCAGAAAATATCGGCGAACTGGATGGTGTTCAGGTCGATGCAGAAGCCGTGCGGAACTATCCCAACGGTGATTTGGCGGCTCATGTGCTGGGCTACACCGGAGAACTGACGGATGACGACTTTAAAAAGCATCCGCAAGACAACTATCGACTCGGTGACGTGATTGGTCAGATGGGCATTGAATCTGCTCGTGAGCAAGATTTGCGAGGCGAGTGGGGAGGGCAGCAGGTAGAAGTCGATGGTGCCGGAAATGTGGTCAAGATTTTAGGAGAAAAGCAGACTCACGCGGGTAAAGACGTGACTTTGACGATCGACCTTGACCTGCAAAAAGCCGCCGAAACTGCGTTAGGCAATCGCAAAGGCGCGATCGTCGCGATCGACCCAAACAATGGCGCAATTTTGGCAATGGTCAGCCGTCCCGCGTTTGACCCCAATTTATTCTCAACTCGCATCTCAGAAAAACAGTGGGAACGGTTGCAGAGTACAGACCATCCGTTTGTCAATCGGGCGTTGCAGGGCTATCCGCCTGCGAGTACGTTCAAGATTGTCACCACCACGGCAGGCTTAGAGTCAGGCAAGTTTTCGCCCGACACCGTGTTGGCAACTTCGGCATCAATTCGAGTCGGCGGCATTGATTTTGGCGATTGGAACCATGCCGGGTTTGGCCCTCAAGGATTTGTGGGCGCACTCACCTGGAGTAGCGACACCTTTTTCTACCAGATTGGTATGGGGGTCGGTGACCAAACCTTGATTCAGTGGACTCGTCGCTTTGGGTTTGGGCAAAAAACTGGCATTGAGCTAGGCAACGAAGAAGCAGCCGGACTAGTGCCCGACGACGAGTGGAAACAAAAAGAAGTCCATGAAAGCTGGTTTTTGGGCGACACGGTGAACATGTCGATCGGGCAAGGCTTCCTGCAATGCACGCCGCTACAAGTTGCGGGAATGTTTGCGATTGCTGCCAACGGCGGTTATCGCGTCAAGCCCCATCTCCTCAAGGACAACGAAGCTGCCCAAACCTGGCGCGAAGCTCTCAAACTGAAGCCCGAAACCGTTCGGATTTTGCATGAAGGGCTGCATGGCGTGGTGAATGGTGGCACTGCAACGGCGGCGTTTAGTGGAACAGATTTGGCGATCGCCGGAAAAAGCGGCACCGCAGAAGATTTTGGACGCGAGTCTCACACCTGGTTTGGGGCATTTTCTCCGGTCGATAAGCCTAAAATTGTGGTGGTTGCCTTTGGTGAAAACTCTGGTGGCGGCGGCGGATCGTTTGCGGCTCCGATGGTGCGACAAGTGTTAGAGGCGTATTTTCACCCTGATAAAGCGCAGAAAAAACAGGCTGAAGTGGTTGCTGCGCCGAGAGATTAATGATCTATCAGGGTGAAATTACTAGGCTGACAAGCTTCTCCTGACTCCCATAATCTGAAATCTTAGACAGAAAGATTCAGCCAATTAAGTAGTTAGACTGAAAATAGTCCCTACTCAATTTTTTGTACAAGGTCTCGTATATTCGGTACCTGTTTATCTAGTTGAGATTGATTGACGGAAATGTTTCTACCAGCTACAGGTTTTTGACCAGCAGTTAAAGATGCTATTGGGATACCCAATGCACCCGAAACAACTGAGGCAGTGTTGGCATCATTAACTTCATACTGAAACATATCTCTAAAAGCTTTTTGACTAACTGGTGTTGAGGCACTACCAGGATGAATACAGAAAAACTGAGGAGTTGTTTTCCAAACCTCCCATATTTCTTTACCGATCTCACTCACTACAGTTCTGAAGGCAGACGCAGAGGAACTATTCATCTGTGTGAGCCTATTGCCCACATACATATATATCGTGGGTTGCGCCATACGATACCTTTCTGTCTCTAAGAAAAATTCTGATTGAGTGTCCCCAGCATGTCTTCGGATACCGTAAACCAGTGCTAACACTGCCTTGACTGCTCTCTTTGAAGAACCATCAGCAGAAAAAGGAATGATCAAGCGTTCAGCAGCCGTTAGTGCTAACTCCGTGTAAATAGAGAAACTCGGATTACAGTCAATAAAAACACAGTTGTCTTCATCGTTCCAAGAGTTTTGAACATCTACGATCAGATCTCTTATCCACAGATGGACAATGCGCCAAGCGTCTTGTGGACCTGGATTTGTAGCACTTGACACTCTTGAAGATTGTATTTCAAGTTGCTCATCTCCAACCACAAGATATACATTGTTCGGCACTGCGTTGTTGTAATGCGAAACTTGCGTAATGTACCCAGCACCTGAATTCGGAGATACGTATGGACTTAGAATTCGATCTTCAATGTATCCAGAAATTGTGCGTCTTGGTTGCTGTGTATGAATTTGAGTAAGTCTCGCCTCCCCCTGCTCCATACCACCCAAAAGCATAGAAGATGAGTTAGCCTGTGGGCATAGGTCAACTACTAAAACTCTCTTGCGCGGATTCTGACGTGCATATTCTGAAGCTAGCTGAAAAGTTAGGTAGCTTTTCCCCACACCGCCTTTGTTGTTCCATATCGCGTAGATTGCCATTTATCCAAAAATCCTGTTCAGATGTTTACCTCCGAGAATTCTAGACGAGTTTGGTCTATTACTGTTACTACAATTTTTGTAACGTTTTACAACACTTGTTGGCTAAATGCAAAAAACAGTGCATCTAGTTAATGCTATTGTTGAGATACCTAGTTGTGTCCAGCCTAACAATTTGGTTGCAGCAGACTGTTGGTTAGTGCTTGTGGTCTAGCAAAGCTTGCTAGCATCTGCTGAACCGAGCCGTTATGCCGCTAGGTTGTTTACGGGAGACGTTTATTAACTTGAGTGTTGTGATGTCATGAGAGAAAAATAAGACCCGCGACTCGCGGACTACGGATGCGAGAACTGTTTTTGTTGCTTGGCAAACAAGTTAGTAAACACTTGCGCGGCTG
>NZ_MPPI01000070.1 GCF_001895925.1 Phormidesmis priestleyi ULC007
GTTCTAAGTACCGCTCAAGACGGCAGGCACCACGACAGGCGATTGCTGGACGAAGCAGAAATCGTTGGGGCACTTCCGACTGAGATTGCGATTGAAGTAGACCTGGGGTTTCAAGGATTGCAAAAGGAGTATGACAATATCCAGATTGGGTATAAGAAGCCCAGAGGAGGCAGCTTAACTCAGGATCAAAAGGACTTTAACCGGGAGTTGAGTCGGAGCCGAGTCGTCTGTGAGAATGCCTTTGCGGGAGTCAAGCGCTACGGGGCAGTGAGTGCGATTTACAGGAATCGTGTGGCTAATTTCGACGACCATCTGATGCTCACAGCGACTGGGTTATGGAACTTCTACCTCATGGCTGCTTAACGGGAGGCAAAGAGGAGCAAACCCTGTCCACAAAAGCATTTTATTTCACAACAAGTCTATTGGAAATGGGGTTTTTATTCCTAGAAACAAGATATTTGTCTCAGAAGAGAAGGCAGAAGAGCTTGACTCCTTTGGGGTTACAGGTGGTGATATTATCATTTCTCGTTCTGGAACAGTAGGCGAAATTTGTTGCGTTCCAGAGGGGAGAGGTTTATCTCTTATTTCAACTAATCTCATGAGATTATCGCTTGATCAAAGGGTTGTTAACTCAAGATTCTTTGTTTATTTGTTTCAAGGCGGTGGAACTGTTAAAGAACAAGTCAAAGAATTATGTAAAGGATCAACTAGAGACTTTCTAAATCAGAACATTCTAAAGTCAATCAAGTTTCCGCTTCCTTCTTTTGAAGAGCAAGAAGAAATCGTTCAAGAAATTGAATCGCGTCTCTCCATCTGCGATCAACTCGAATCTACCATCATTGAAAACCTGCAAAAAGCTGAAGCATTGCGGCAGAGCATCCTAAAGCAAGCCTTTGAAGGCAAACTCGTTCCGCAAGACCCCAATGATGAGCCAGCCGAGAAGCTGCTAGAGCGAATTAAAGCAGAACGGCAAGAAAAGCGATCGCCCCAAACTTCAAAACAGTTGAAAATAAAAGGCATATAGCCGAAGGAGAACAGCATGAGTTGGAAAATCGAAGAGGCACGGCAGCACTTTAACGATCTAATCCAGGCAGTTGAGAAAGAGCCACAAATGATCTATCGCCAAAATCAATTAGTCGCAGTCGTGGTTGAGGCTGAAGCGTTCCAAAAATTTATGCAATGGCAGCAGCAGCAAAGTCAGCGCCCCCTAGCTCAAGCCTTTGCCGAACTTCGCCAGCTTTGTGCAGAAGAAAACTACACCCTGGAAATACCTAACCGCAGCGATCGCCCAAACCCCTTTGCTTGAGCCATCCATGACCATACTCTGTGATACCAACATTCTGAGTGAGCTGGCTCGTTCTCGTCCTCACCCTAACGTGCTTGCCTGGAGTGAACCAATCATCGAAATTTCCCTCAGCGTCGTCACGCTAGAAGAAATCGCCTATGGGCTAGCAGCCAAGCCCAACACCCGCATTCAAAGTTGGTTCGAGCAATTTCTCCAAATCAACTGCCACATTTTGCCCATTACGGAGGAGATCGCTCATCGGGCTGGCATTTTGCGCGGCACATTACAAACCCAAGGCAAACCTCGAACTCAGGCAGATATGCTCATTGCAGCAACCGCTCAAATTCATCAACTCGTTTTAGTGAGACGCAATATCCGCGACTTTGAAGATTGTGGCATTTCCTTGGTTAATCCTTTCGAGGATCGTAATTCTGATCGGCGAGGGTAGAGGAAGCTGGTTAGACAAAAGGCTGCTGTTTGATATGAGTTCTCTGATTTAGGAAATAGTGATGAGTACACAAGCGATCGTTTCTAAAGTTTGGAGCTTCTGCAACACCTTCCGCGATGACGGCGTAGGCTATAGCGACTACCTAGAGCAGTTGACCTACCTGCTGTTCCTCAAAATGGCAGACGAATATAGCCGCCCGCCCTACAAACGCCCCACCGGAATTCCGATGGAATACGACTGGAGCAGTCTCACCACCAAACGCGGCGCAGACCTCGAACTCCATTACCTCAAAATCCTCCAGGAACTCGCTAGAGAAAAAGGCATCCTGGGGCAAATCTTCACCGTAGTCTTGCCCGATAACGTTCTGTTTGAAGGCGGAGCCGGAGAGAAAGTCCGTAAGAAGCTTTTGGAAAAAACAGATTTACATACGATCCTGCGGTTGCCCACTGGGGTTTTCTACAAACAGGGCGTAAAAGCCAACGTCCTCTTCTTCGACAACAAGCCCGCCGCCAAAGATTCCTGGACAAAGGAAGTCTGGTACTACGATTTCCGTACCAATGTCCACTTCACCTTGAAGAAAAATCCGATGCAGAAGGCAAACTTGCAGGATTTCATCAATTGCTACAGCCCGCAGAATCGCGCTCAACGTCAGCCTACCTGGTCAGAAACTAACCCAGAAGGTCGTTGGCGCAAATTCACTTACGACGAACTAATCAGCAGAGATAAGACTAGCCTGGACATCTTCTGGCTGAAAGACAACAGCTTGACTGATCTAGATAACCTGCCTGATCCAGACGTGTTAGCGACCGAGATCATTGAGAACCTAGCGGCTGGATTAGAAAATTTCAAGGCGATCGCTGCAACCTTAAACCAAAGTTAAGGGCATTGAGCTAAATCGTTTAACGGAAGGGCAAAGCGGCACTAGCTGTGTCGGTTTATCCTTCCGTTTCATTGGCTATGGGTATCTCTAACACCTGCTGTAACTGCTCGACTGTCGGTAATTCCGATTGAATCTCTAGTGGTAGGTCGCCTAATTGATAGGTGCTGACTCCGATCGCTCGATTCAAGTTTGCCAAAGCGTAATCTGCAATTAATCGGTCCTTCGATTTACACAAAATGATGCCGACCGAGGGGCGATCGTCTGAGTGCTTCACTTGGGCATCCAGTGCTGACAAGTAAAAATTCATTTTGCCCGCATCTTCCGGTTTGAACTCTCCAATCTTTAGGTCGATTACCACCAGACAACGCAGTCGGTAGTGATAAAACAAGAGGTCGAGGAAAAAATCTTGATCGCTGACCCGCAGCGGATACTCGCTGCCCATGAAGGCAAAGCCATTGCCCAGCTCTACCAAAAAATCTCGCAGCTTTTCCAGCAGTGCATTTTGCAGATCGCGCTCTTTTGCGCCCTGTTTCAGCATCAAGAAGTAGGGTAGGACGCTGACGAGGTGGCGTTTGCGGCTCCTTTTCCATCGTCCCCCCTCCGAACCGGACGTGCGGCTTTCACCGCATCACGGCTCTCCAGTCGCTCGTTCCGTCTGACCTCGTAGCGGTCTACCCGCATGAAGGTCGTCATGGCATTTTCGACACAACACTAAGGTCTTTCGTTGTCGCGATGCCATTAGATACATCCAATCGGGTTTCGATTTGCGTCCTGCCGAGTTTAGATCGGCAAGCTTGCGAATATGATGGACTTCGATGTTTTGCACCGAGCCACATACCTCGCAGGTATCTGCTAGCAGTCGTTGTAACAGTTCAGTTCGACCGAGTGAGTGCCGAGCCAAAGCTTGGTCTTGGATCGTTGCCGTCGAATTGACCTTGAGCGGAATTCCACCAAAACGAGCAATCAAGGGCGGCTTGTCTGCTCGTGGAACGGTAATTTCCAAACACGTTCTCCATCCCTCAGCAGTTTTGATTTTGGCACGATATTTGTGTGCCATCTTCGCCACCGATGATTTGTGCTTGTGTGCCAATGTCTTCAGTAAGGAGGTTCGCATCACCCAATGAAGCTGATTGAGCCAAGCAACGTTATCTGCCAATTGATAGTACTGGACATAGCCTCGGTACTCCGATTGATATTGGCTGATAATGCTGTAGTCCGTGTTGTGCGTTCGTTCCATTCGATGGATAGGCTTTCCTCGTTTCATATAGAACCGACAGCGGTCTTGTAGGAAAGATACAGGCATTCTGAGCGCGATCCCGCCGTTGAGCGAGCGGCGGTTAGTCGTGATCTTAGAATCACACTGCGTAATCGAAATGTCGTATCCGAGGAAGCGGGCGGGTTCGCTGTGGGCATGAGTGATCAAAGTCTTGGCATCGGACAATTCCAACTTGAGTTCCTCGCGTAGGAAAGTCCTGAGTCGTTCCTTGATCGCTTCTGCCTCTTGCTTTGATCCGGCAAAGCCGAGGAGAAAATCGTCGGCATATCTCACGTAGCGCAACCGTCGATAATTGGGATCGTTCGGGTCGTTGGCTGGAATGCTTCGACGAAGCTGTTCCAGGTTGTGAGCGGCTTCGACTTGTCCCTGTCGTCTCAGGTAGTAGGCGCGATTGGAGAGTTTGTCATAAACCGGATTGTGCGCTCGTCGTTGCCCTTTTGTGTACGCTGGAATCAGCGTTTGTTCGACAAACTGATCCAGTTTGTTCAGGTAGAGATTGGAAAGGATGGGGTTCAGAATTGACCCTTGCGGTGTCCCGCTGAGAGTAGGAGTGTGCCGTCCATTTTCCATATATCCCGTCCGCAACAGATTTCGGATCAGTCGCAGAAAACGGTTGTCTGGGATATCCGCTTGCAGAATCTTCAACAGAATTTCTGAATCAATGCTGTCGAAGCAGCTTTGGATGTCCCCTTCGATGAACCATTTGGTTCCATGCCACATTCGTTTGATGGTCGTCAAGGCTGTGTGGCAACCCCGTCCTGGGCGGAAGCCGTGGGAGGAGTCGGAGAATTGAGGTTCATAGTAGGCTTCTAGGAGGGAACGAATCACCTCCTGGAGCAACTTGTCAGACCAGGATGGAAGTCCTAATGGACGAGTTTTACCATTCTTTTTCGGAATGTAGACTCGTCGAACCGGAGTCCAACGATATCGCTCATATCGAATCGCTTCGATGATGGCGTTAATCTTGCCCAGTGACATGCCATCCACCGTTTCCGCTGTGACTCCCTTTGTCAGTGCGCCTTTGTTGCGATAGATTCGCCCATAAGCGCGGAGGTAGAGTTGGGGATTGTACAGTTGTCGATAAAGGTCTCTTAACGGTGAACGATAGTGACCTCGCTCACGGATGATGTCTAAAACAGTTTCGGCTTCACGCATCTCGCGCACCTCTCTGTGTTGTTCATCGAGTCACCTGCCTCCCTTCGCCATGTAAACGGTTTTCCCGTTCGCCGACTACTATGGAGGCTCCGTTGCCAGAGTGAAAGATTCACTCTTAGTTGAAGGAACTCACCCCTCAACCTGTTAGGACTCGCGTCCCGTAGGCAATCCCGCGCTTTTCTGGAATGACACGTCCGAGTGAAGGTTAGGTACTCCGTTCGTTCCCTTAGTTCAGGTCATCCCTGAACACTCTGATTCCTGGGAGTTCCAAATGTCTTCGACTTGAACATCTGGATGAACCAGCGTCGGTATCAAATGCCGTTCCGACGAGACTACCCTTGGTCTAGTTGGGACTAGAGTTCAAGCAAGGCAGCTTTTACCTTGCTTCACAAGCTTTGCGGTGCAGTGGTTTGGGCATTTTATCTCCGCTCACCGCTTTACCAATATGCTGCTTTCCCCTTTGCTTTTCAGCGCCAGGTAGATTGGTCAGCTTAGACACCACCTCCCAAGTGTTCTCTTGGCTGTGCCAAGGATGTCATTCCAAATGTCACGGCGCACGTCTAAGATGTATGGATCTTTCAGTGCCTGCTCTACTAGCTCAGACTGCGGACTTGGTAGAGTCTGCCCAAAATTATGGCTTTTGGTCTGTCTAACCTGACGGATGTAGAGTTTGCTCTCAATCTGGTGGATCAGAACATTTCTGCTCCAGCCTTGCTCCAGCGTTTGTTGCAGATACCATTCTCGTTCTGCCGGGTCTTTCACCTTCTCTAGCAGCACTGTATTGTGCCCCCAAGGAATCTTTGCCACAAGCTGTGGCACATTCTCGCCTTGCTCACGATAGGAGAGATAGAGCGATCGCATCCGATAAAGGTTGCGCCGGGAGAAGCCCTCTAAATCGGGCATTTCCCGCTTTAGGTCACGCTCCAACTGAGTGATCACAGCATCGCCCCAACCCGCCGTTTCTTGCCGATTGACAATCTGTTGCCCAATTTCCCAGTACAAACCAATCAGCTCCCGGCTGACAGCTAAAATTGCTCTCGTTTGCCGTGCCTGAATCTTGGCTTTCAGATCTCGTAGAAATTCTGGGTAATCACTGGGTAGTAACGCACTCATGTTTTAAAGCTCATCTCTCCATCAGAGAGAATCATACACTGAGGTAACGGCTCTACATTCCTCTGGAAACACAATTAGCAAAGACAGCAAAACTTACAGATTTTAGTTGGGAGATGAGGACTACTAAAGGTTCATCATCCCTCTAAGTTTCAACCAGAGATTCTAAATCCTGCAATAGCTTCTCTAAGCGTTTTTGCTTTTTAGGATCAGTCAGTCCCTTTAATTGACGGGAAATTAAGACCAGTCGATCGCTCATCGTCGGCAGCTCTGGTTTCGAGACGACTGTTAATTCTTTAATTTGTTGCTTAATCTGAGTCAGAGATAGAGACTGCTCGATCGCAGTCTGCAATAGATGCTGCCGCTGATGCTCATCTTTCACTCTGGAGATCGCTCTTGCTTTAGTATATTCCAGCTTGCCCTGCCGAATCGAATCCAGAATCTCTGAGGGTAGATTGAGTAAAGGCAGCCTGGACGTTCGGAAGCTTTCGGGGGTCAGGTTGATCGTCGATTCTAGAATATTGGCGATTGCTTCTACCTGTCGGGAAACGTTTCCCGATGGATCAATTCCCTTCTTTTGAGCCGTCGCCATCTGAGTCAAGGCTTCTGAGATCTCCTCTCGGCTACAGCCCACCGTCAGCGTCAGTAGTTCTAGAACGCCTTCAGTTTCTTCAATAGGGTTGAGATCTTCGCGCTGCAAATTCTCAACCAGGGCAAGCTGGACAGCTTCTTGATCCGATAGCTCTCGGACGGTGATGGGAACAGTTTCTAAACCGCCTGCTTTAGCCGCTCTATATCGTCGCTCTCCCGCAACGAGTTCATATTCTCCTTGCTGAAGTGGACGCACTAATAGCGGTTCTAATACGCCATGCTGCTTGATAGAGTCCGTTAGCTGCTGTAACTTTTCCGGATCAAAGTAGCGTCGGGGCTGATGAGAAGGAAGACGGATTTTAGAGATTGAGACCGTGTTTATTGAAGCTGCTGCTTCAACAGGCGCACTTAGAAAAGCACTGACCCCCCGCATTTGAGGCACTACTGATCGATTCTTATTCATAGCAATGTCTCCACACCGTCAGCTATAGATTCCAGGATCTTCACGGCACTGTGATTCGGACTATATAGTGCCAAGGGTAAATGCTCCATTGAAGCGTCCGCAAAAGCAGTCGCACGAGGGATAGGGGGATAGATAGTCGTGATCGCCGCTAACTGTTCTTGAATCGCACTCAAAATCGATTTGTCTTGGGCATTAGCTGAGGCATAAATCGTTGGGACAATACCCGCAATTTTTAGATCGGGGTTAACCTGATCCTGCACCTGCTTCACGCTATCTAGCAGCAACTCGGTGCCTTTGTAGCTCTTGTATTGCGTTTGAATTGGAATCAGAACGTGGGTAGAGGCAACCAAGCTCAGGACGCTCAAGACACCCAGGCTAGGTGGCGCATCAATCAAAACAAAGTCATACTTCGCTTGAATAGGTTCTAGGATTCTTTTCAATCGCCATTCTCGCGCCATCGCAGAAACAAGACGCATCTCGACAGCGCTGAGGGTAATGTTGGAAGGCAGCAAATCCATCTGATGAACATTCTGGTGCATCGCTAAAGGCGCGTTATCCAAAATAGAATCCGCGATCGTTTGTTCTAAATCTGCTGGCTCTAACCCCATGAAAACAGTCAAACTTGCTTGGGGGTCCATATCAATCAGCAACACAGATCGACCATGCAGCGCTAGATGATATCCCAAGTTCATCGTCAGGGAAGTTTTCATCACGCCGCCGGACTGATTGTAAATCGTGATGACTCGAACCAATGCTCTCAGCCCAGTAACAACAATCCAAAGTGTATGAGATTAACGAGCACTCTGCTCAATCAATTTCGCTAATCCACCCGTTCCACAATAAGTTTTCTAGTCTTGAATGATGTTCAGGCTGACAAAGTTCGTTTTTCCTGCCTTTGGTTGCTCATGACTAGTCAATTTTCGTTTTTATCATCGAGATTGACAAGCTTAGTCAATCTCTTCCAACAGTTCTTGAGTTACTTCTTCCCCATCGAAGACTTCTCCCCGATCGCTCTGCTCAATGCCAATCGCAATTTCTTTGCGGAGAGTATCGATTCTGATCTCCCTCAGTCGATCTCGATCATCTAACAGGCGCAGAGCTTCTCGGACGACTTCACTAGCAGAAAGACAACTTCCAGTCTTGACCTTTGCTTGGACAAACTGTTCCAGTTCGGGCGTGAGGGAAACGTTCATCGTTAAAGCCTGTGAGTTAATAGGTTAAGAGGACTGCTTTAATTTTGCTGCAATAACAAATAATGTCAGAGCTTGTTATTCAGATCTCCAGCGTGAAATCGTTGAACGATAGCAGATATCCCAGCAAAGTTTTAAGAGTGGGGATTTTAGCCCCAGCCGTTAAGCTCAAGCCGGTGGGGTGACTAACTCCAACTCACCGAGATTAGTTATCCATTCCATGCTTGGGCTAGTTCCGCTAAAGATTCTAGCAGTAGCTGTACCGAGCGATCTTACGACCCACTCCCCAGATCTATTGAACCAGCGAACGAGCGCACCAGTCGTGAGTCCCAAACAGCTCATCATTTGCCGCCGCAACTCATCCGACATCAAAGACAACAGGTGAGATCGCTGCAACGAATTCCACGTCTTCCAAAGCGCTTGAACCAACGCCTGTTGTTGAAGCTCCACTGCCTGTGCCAAAATCTCCAGCCCATCCGCTAGATCATTTTGAGGTAAATCTTGTGACTCACGCTTGGTAGTCACAACCTCCCCTTTATTTAAATACTTATCAGAAGTGACCCCTGTGACTACCGAAGTCGAATGTGCTTCGACTGTCTTCTGGTCTTGCGATTCACGCTTAGAGCGACGGTAGGCTAGCACCTCTTGAGCAGTCGTCCACTGCTCAGGGGCGAGATGATAGACACGCACCTGGTCGCCGCGAGATCCCTCACGGCGATCGCACACCAGCCGCAGCCCGATTTGCTCTAATAGCTGCTGCAAGATTTGAATCGGAGTGGCATTGCGACGGATGGTGACTCCTAAGAAATCTTTGATGATCAGGGCATTACGCTGTGCCTGCTTTTGCAACTCCAGCAAGTCTGAGTCAGCATTACGAAACTCTCGATCGGGCTTGAGAAACTGGTGTAGTCCTAGCTCCCGGCGCAGCGACCAAGAAACAGAGTCATTGCGCCAATCCAGGGAATGAAAAATCTCCCGTTCCATTGTGTCTTTCTCGGCAACTAACGCTGGGGGAAAGTAGATACGTTTGCCGTTTAGGGTTCTGACCTCAGAAGGGTTTTCTAGGAGCGCTTCCAGCAGCGTGAACTGGCGGATCGTGCGTCCGCCTCTGTCCAGTTCAATCAGTTCTGCGTCTACCGTCTTGCCCCAGGAAGTTTCAATTCGATGACGCTCTAGATGATAGTGGTCCTGCAACGTTGGACGCTCTTTAGCTTCTAGTTGACGTGCTTCGGTTGCGGAGATCGGTGCAGCGTTGCAGATGCCCTGGCTATGAACCTGCCGATTGGTATCGCGGGCAGCTTTCAACTCGCTTTTCGTTTCCCAATCAGTCTCCTCACTCAGCGTTGTTAAATGGTGTCCTTGTGCCTCAATCAAAAAGCGGACATCCCCCCGTAAATTATTGAGTGACTCGTTCCGCCGCGCTTGAATAGCTGCCCAAGCATCCCAAGCGAATTCATCTGCCACCGTCTTTTCCCCGCTGCCTTGGACAATCTTAAGCAAGAAGCCGCACAGGTCATTTTCCTGAAGTTTGTTGCGTTTGATTCGCTCCGCACTAATGGGGCGGTAACCCCCAATCGGATTAGAACCAACCCAGACATGCCAGTCCACTTTGAGACGGTAGCGGTTGAGTGCCTGAATGCAGTCCGTTCCAGCTAGCGACCCCCCGACAAAGACCCCAAATACTTTGTCGAAGTGAGGGGTGTCGATGCTCACACCAGTGTTGACTGAGGGCGAGTAGATCAGGCAGTCGATGCCGTCAAGCTTGCCAGGAGCATTGATGTTCTCAATCAGCGATCGCATCCCCGACTCGTTCGAGTTCTCTGAGTTGATGCAGATAATCCGTTTTTCTGGGAATAAGGTCTGGAGGGCTTCATAGAGATCTTTGGAAAACTCCAAGCCGTCACAAGCGACAATCACGCGATCGCCCAAAAATAGCGAGGCTTTAATTTGGCGCACGATGCCAGAGCGATCGCTGCCTTCATGCCAGAAAACGCGTCGATCGCCATTCTGGTAGCGGTTGCGAATCACAAACGGCGACTCGGTGGGATCGGGTCGCATCGCCAGAATGAATTTCAGCGAGACATCGGATAGGTGCGCGTCGCTCAGGACAACGCACCGAGCAGAGTAGGTAAAGTATTTGAGGGATTGCAGAATGGCATGACGATGTTCTTTGCAGGTGCTCGAACATAGCAAGTGAGCGATAAACTGCTCACACTCGTCTAAGAAAATATAGTCGTAAGTATTGCCCTCGGTTTTGAGTTTATGCAAAGAGTCAGCGGTGAGCGACAGCCACTGCTCATGCCACATATTCCAGCCATGATCGGAGTAGATGGCGGTTCCCAGACGAGTAGATAGGTTACGGAGTAAAGCAATTCGGTGTCCTAAGTTGAGAATGCGAGCGTGGGGATGAGCGGGAGCATCCCACCTTTGCGATGAGTATTCATACTCAGTGCCAACCTCGCCATTCAATTGGACAATCTAATAGAAGTCGTTCTGAGAACCCGCGAAATGACCCCTGAACAAGGGG
>NZ_MPPI01000071.1 GCF_001895925.1 Phormidesmis priestleyi ULC007
GGCAACAGTCAAGAAAGGCTCAGAACCACACGGTCGATTGGCGATTTACCACCGCAGATGCTCGCGTCAAACTGAAGCGGCTTTATCCCTCAATTCAACCTTGACTCTCTACTAGGAGTCCAGGGGCACGGGGCTGAGTGATGTCTGGACTTTGACAAAGATTGTTACGACGCTTGGCTTTCGATAAATCAAGTTCCTGAATGACATCTTCCCCTCGATCAAATTTTTTATCGAATTCTTCAGCTTGCATACGCCTAAAAATCTGAGTTGTCTGCTGTTTGAATTTCTTGCTCGTATTGCGCGATCGCTGCTTCAATTACTTCATTACTAACATCTGAGAGGTCAGATTTAGAGTAGATGGTGGCGAGTATGATTTCTGTATTAGTTTTCAGGTAGTAAATAACGCGATAGCCTCCACTTTTGCCCTTTTGAATGTTGCTGTTTTTGAGACGAACTTTGAAAACTTGGTATGCAATGCCAGCAATGCGATCGCCGGGAGTTTCACCTGCTTGAAGTTGGGCGATTAGAGATTGGAGGTCAGTACGAATTGAACGGTAGCGTTTGGCAAGGTCTCGAAGGTCTCGTTGGAAACGGGGAGTCAGGGCGATCGATGCGGGTGATGGTTCACTCTGCATCAATCCCCTCCCACAGTTTCGATAGAGGAATTGTTTGCCCAGCCAAAGCCTCGCGTAATCCTTGATGAATTCCTTCAATCATAGTTTCAGTAGGTGTTTCATCAGGATCAGGGTCGTCATCTTCGGAAAGTAAGACGATGACGCGAACGCGCTGGGGTTTGGTCACGTCTAGAGATCGATCGAGGGTCAGTTGTCCGCTCTCATCAATAGTTGCTGTGGCTTCAATTGCTCTCATACAGGGTGATGGTGGTGTTAATTGCGTCGATCCAATTTACTTCCAGTGAGTCATGATTTTCTGAATCAGCATGAATCAATCGCTCCGGTGGTGGTGATTAATCAATTTGTCATGGTTGGCTTCGTTCATGATGGCTCATCTTTCGAGGCTTGCAGTCGGTGACGGGCGGAAACGATCGCCTCATGCAGTTTGTTTTGCAGCACTTCTTTGGGAGGGAGTACGGTCAGGTATTCGGCGACATGAATGCCGCTTTTATCGAGTTCTAGGAGTTCAATCTGCTCTTGCTTTTTGCCTGCACATAAGATGATTCCCAATGGGGGGAGTTCGTCGCTCTCTTGTTCGTATTTGGCGAGCCAGCGCAGGTAAAGCTCCATCTGACTTTTATATTCGGGGCGGAAGTTGCCCAGCTTTAGCTCGATCGCGATGAGGCGTTTGAGTTTGCGGTTATAGAACAGCAAGTCGATGTAGAAGTCGTCGTTGTCGATTTGCAATCGCTTTTGGCGGGCGATAAAGGTGAACCCTGCACCCAGTTCTAACAAAAATTGTTCGATTTCTCGCAGGATGGCATCTTCAAGGTCTTTTTCGAGATAGCGATCGCTCAGATTTAGAAAATCCAGCACTAGCTGTTTTCGCAACTCCCTGGACTTTAGAAAGTGAACTATAAATGGAAGATGGATATCTTCTCTTTCTATGCGAATTCTGATTGTGAATCCAGAGTGTGAAGTCTTTGCAGAAAGCTCGCCTACCAGCACACAACGCCCAATTAGTTCCTTATTCCCATTTGAACGAACAGTTAATATATCTCCTTTTCGTAGGATATCTATTTCCTTTAAATCTCCATCTAGTGTCACAGAATCTAACTGATCTTCGTGAATCCAGAAATTGTTCTGAAAATCCTTCACACCAACAATCTTGATTGATTCACCTTTGCTATTTTTTGTGAAGTTGAGTCCGTTCCTAAAGGTTGCTATGTCCCCTAATCGCTTTTCAATCCACCCGTCGCCTCTCTGAGTGAAAATGGAATTTAGATAGCTTTCAAAGAATTTGTGGGTGTTGGTGAGGTTCTTTTCGGTGTTGGCGATCGCGCGATCGATTCCCTCGAAGGCTTGGTCTACAATCGCCACAATCCGCTTCTGCTCAGGGATTGGTGGTATTAGAATATTGATCGAGTTTAGCGATTTTTGGTTGAGCTTTGGCTGTGCCATGCCGCTCACATATGGTTCAAGGGAAATAGAGTTTAAATAATATTCGACAAAACTCTGCGTGGTTCTTTCAGCAAATCGAAGCACATGAGCATGGTTATTTACCCAAGCTTTTCCTCTAATTGAGAATGCTATTGGATAGGTTCGTGCCAGAAGATTGGCACCATCTTCAGAGACTAGAAGCAAATCCTCGTCAAAAATATAATCGGCAACATAATCAACAATGCCGGAAGCTCCATAGTAAGGAATAATTCCAGCTTTTCTTGAAGATTGGGTAACAGGCACTCGCTTACTATCGAGGTTCTCGCAGATGTCACCAAGATTCTTTGTCTCCCATTCCACTGCTGAATATTCCCCGTCCATTCTCACCCGCATACCACTCCCCCAATCCCTGCCAAAACCTCTTCACTCTCTACCTTAAAAGCTGCAAGCAGAACCGATATTTCTCTACACTTGTTCATAAGCAGCAATAAAATCATCTCGTGAAATGCCAGATTGAGTGCAGATACTTCTGAGCGTAGAACCCTTGATGCGGTTATGGTTGGCAGCGTTAAGGGAGTATTAGTTCCATCAGGATTTTGTCTAACCATAGAAATATGCTCCTTCTCTCTGACGATTGAAAACCCCAACCCCTCAAGCACTTTAATGACCTTTGCTTTGGGTGCATCAACTGGAAACTTTGCCATTACACGCTTGCCTCTGCCACAAAGGCTTCGAGGATTGAGGATTCAGATTCCAGTACCGATTGTCCAAACGTTTCGACATGAAATAAAATCGCAGAGCGTACATCATCGAGAGCTTCTTCGTAGGTATCCCCTTCACCCACTACAACACCCTGAATCCCTAATGGGTAAGCAACATAGCCATCGGGATGTTTTTCGACAATGATTTTGATATTTTTCATAACTATTTCTCCCAAATTACTTTGAAACCCCAAGGCAAGCTCATACAGTCTATCAACCGCCTAACATCCCCCCAATGCCAGCCAAAATCTCTGCACTCTCTGCATCCAATGCCGCAATCTCATCCATGATTTCCTGCGGTTCTCGGAGCGGAGATTCCGCTGCTTTATTCGGGTTCTTCACTGACAGATCAAACGACTCCCGTTCCACATCGGCGATATCCACCAGCCAAGATTTTTCAGTCTCGGCAACCGTAGCCTGTAACTCTACAAACTCTTGCAGGTCATCGTCATGCAGGGCATTAGTCTTGCCCATATTCCGTCCTGGGTCGAGTTGGTAATACCAGATTTTCTGAGTGGGTGTGCCTTTTTCAAAGAACAGCACTACCGTTTTAACTCCGGCTCCAATAAACGTTCCACCAGGGCAATCCAGAATCGTGTGGAGGTTGCAACTGCTGAGGAGTTCCTGACGTAGGGCGTGGGAGGCATTATCTGAGTTCGACAGAAACGTATTTTTGATCACCACTCCGGCTCTGCCGCTCACCTTCAGAATTTTGATGAAATGCTGCAAAAACAGGAAAGCCGTTTCCCCCGTTTTGACCGGGAAGTTCTGCTGAATTTCCTTGCGTTCCTTGCCGCCAAAGGGCGGATTTGCCAGAATCACATCAAAGCAGTTTTTGTCCTGAATATCGCTCAGGTTTTCGGTCAGCGTGTTGGTGTGGATAATGTTGGGTGCATCAATGCCATGCAAAATCATGTTCATGATGGCAATCACATAAGCGAGGCTCTTCTTCTCCTTGCCCGTAAACGTGCTGGTCTGAAGCTGCTCAAGCTGTTTCGTCGTCAGCTTGCCCTGGCGCAAATAGTCATAGCTCTCGCACAAGAACCCCGCCGACCCGCAAGCACCGTCATAGATGCGATCGCCAATCTGCGGCTTCACCACCCGAATTATGGCGCGAATCAGCGGACGCGGCGTGTAATACTCCCCCCCATTTCGCCCCGCATTGCCCATATTCCGAATCTTGGCTTCATACAGGTGCGAGAGTTCATGCTTCTCCTGCTGCGATCGAAACCGCAACTCGTCCACATACTCCAGCGCATCCCGCAGACTATAGCCGCTCTGAAATCGGTTCTTAATCTCGCTAAAAATCTCACCGATCTTGTACTCGATCGTGGCTGGGCTGGTAGCTCGTAACTTGAACCCCTGAAGGTAAGGGAATAGCTGTCGATTCACGTAATCAATCAGGTCATCGCCAATCAGAGCGTTGTCATGATCGACGGTGCCATCTGCCTTTTTTGGCGCAGCCCAAGACGACCACCGATGCGACCCATCCACAATGAACGTGTAAGACTTGCCCACTAGCTCGGCTTCCAGCGCCTTCTCATGCTCCAGGTCATCCAGATACTTCAGAAACAGCAGCCAGGACGTTTGCTCTGTATAGTCCAGATCTGTAGTGCAGCCCGCCTCCTTCCAGAGAACGTCATCAATGTTTTTAAACGTTTGCTCAAACATCTAGCTTTTCTACAGAGTTTTAGAGAGGAGAGTAAGCGATGGTGCTGCATATAACGCCGCCGCATCGACCGCAAGACTACTCTATCTTGGCATCAGGCGGCATAATTGAGAAGAGCGAATGACAAACTTTGACATTCCTTGCTGTTCACAGCAGAATTGGATAGTTCCTTCCGTTAGCCTTTTTCAAGGCTTTGCTTATGAACGTTTCCCTCACTCCAGAGCTTGAGCAATACGTCCACAGCAAGGTCAAGAGTGGTCGCTACCTCTCTGCCAGCGAAGTGGTACGAGAGGCACTGCGCTTGCTTGAGGAGCGCGATCGCTTGCGGGAGATACGTCTTACAACGCTCAAGAAGGAGATTGCGATCGGCATCGAGGAGCGCGATCGAGGAGAAGTCTTCGACAGCGAAGATGTGATTCAAGAACTGCTGGGACTTGAGTAGACTCGTCAGACTCTCTAATGCAAAATCGCTACACGCTCAGCGCTCAACCCTTTTCTTTCTTCAGAGCCGTGTCAACGCGCTTCAGCAGCCGAGTCACATTTTTGGTGATGCTTTCAAGTTCAGGAGTTCCCGGTTCAGCATAGGCTTTCTGCCAACGGGTTAGCTCAGTCTGCAAACGACGCAGCGACGTTGCAACAGTATTGCTGTCTTCCGTCCCAGAAAGCCGGACATCTGTCACACTTTCCTCGATATCCGTATTCAAATAGCGCCGAACCGTCCGAATACTCTTGCCGATAATCACTTCCAGGGCTGGTCGCAGAGCTTTTTCGCCCTTCGCTGGTCTTCCCTTCACATCCGCGTAACCCGAATCCCGCAATCGCTCGGCTAATGCTCGAACCTCCCCTGGTGTATAGTCCCTTCTCTTCTCGTTCTCTGTAACTTCAACTTGCAGCGCCAGGTCTGGATTTTCCTCAGCATCAAAATCGACCACTCTGACCGGAACGAGGTCGTTTGAAAATTGTTTTGCATAGGCAGTAGGATCTGCCTCTTTCAGCACAAACACTGCTGCTTTGCGATGTCCACCCGCTAGCAACCTGCCCCGTCTATCAACTACCAATGGTTCTAGAAGCCCCAGTACCGCGATCGACTCCGCTAAATCGCTCACATGCTGATTGCTCAGTTCTCTCGTGTCACTGGTGCGATCTAGAATCTTCCCTAACGGCAAAACCGACGGTCGAGATTGTTCTAATTCAGCCTTTGCTTCTGCTTCTCGATCCTTTGCCTGAATAGCAGTCCCTGCGGAATCGGCTGCATCCAACAATTCTGCTGCGCTGCGTCGTCTTGCCATTTCTGCTCCTTAATCCGTAGCTATTTCCATCACCCATTGCGCGATCGCGGTCAGTTCCGTCGCCGATCTCGATCGGGGCGCATAGTTCATCAAAGGTATCTGCTGCGCCCCAGCCTGTGAAAGGTTCGTGTCTTGATGAACAGTGAAGTGCTTAATATCAGAGTAGCGTTGCACTAACTGAGCTGGAAGCTCTTTATCTAATGCTCGTCGTTCATCAACTTGAGATAGAACCAATGCCCACTGCTTTGGTCCTCTACGCTCTCTATTTCGGTAGCTCTCCAAAATACCCATCACTCGGTTGGCTCCCATAATGGCGAAAGGGTGAGCATTGGTAACAACAAGCGTTGTCTGCGCTGCAACCAATCCTAAGCGCTCCAAACTTTCATTCCCTGGAGGGCAATCTAAAATGACCGCATCGTAGGGCATGACCTTCACCAAATCTGCCAGGTCTTCAGGATGGAGCGACTGGATTGTCTGATTTGTTAAATTGGGTCCACCTGGAAGCACATATAACCCTGACGCTGCTTCTAAAGGATTCGGTTGATTGCCCGTCAAAAGTTCAGCCGTGCCAGGTGCGGTCGGGTCTACTCCCAATGCGTAAGCTGCATTTGATTGGGGATCTAGATCAACAACTAAGACTTGCTTACCCTGCTTAGCCAGAACCGAGGCAACTCCACAGGCGATCGTGGTCTTGCCAACTCCTCCTTTTCTTGCCGCCACAGCAACCCGATGTTGCGTCATGTATAACCCACGTCATGTCTATAAGTAAACGATACAGGCTTCGCTATCAATAAGAACCGCTATTTTCTAAACTCTTGAGAAACCCTTCTTAAAAACTAATGAGTAAGGTTGCCTTCACTCCACTGAAATATTTCGTTCAGCAAACTACAGGCTGAATGGCTGAACGCTAGACCTTCAAGGAGAACTCTCAATTAACGCTTGACCAGCCGAATGGGTTCGATTGAGGACAATACTTCTGGCGGTTCCTATGGCTACCGGATGTCGAAGATGGCATTGTCGATGGCAGGGAAGTCGCTAGCGTATGACCTAAAGGGACGCGGGATTGCAGTCGCAATTCTGCATCCAGGTTTAGTGCAAACTCGCATGACCGGATTTACGACCCATGGAATTACGCCAGAAGTTTCTGTGCAGGAATTACTGCAACGGATCGATGCAATGACTTTAGAGAATACCGGAACGTTTTGGCACGCGAATGGAGAAGTGCTGCCTTGGTAAAATGCTCGCATTGTTTACAAGCCTATCTCTAGAGTCATTCCAGCACAGCGCAATCGGTGTGCCAACACATCCCCTAACCCAGTTGCAGGCGTGAGAATTCCGCCCCTTGTCTGCCCTCCGGGTAGCTCCTCCCCGTGCAATGCCAAACTCAGAGCAGATTCACACACCAGCTTGACCGTGGCTCGATTGCCAGGATCGCCCTGATCCCGAATCAGTCCCCGGACTTTGCGCCCATCGATCGCCGTCCCCACAAGTTCGCAGGAGAACCAACCTTCGTTCATCGTTTGCTCAGACGGTCCGCTGCCAGCTTGCGGCAGCATCGGCTGGAGCAGCGATCTCACCTGTGGCTGTTGAAAAAGAAGTCCCGCAACGAGTCCAAGTCCTGCTGTCACGCCCGCTGCTTTTAGCCCTGCAAATGGTTCATCAAACTTGAGGTACTCCTGATAGATAAAGTCCCTTCCATACGGTTCCTGCCATTCCTCATATAGCGCAACACTGCGACGAACTACACGAGTATTCACAGGTGCCATGAAAAAAGGTGCAACCCACGTGTTGAGGTCTGCATCAAAGGCTGGCATTTGAGGATCGCGGTTACGATCCAAATCAGCTTGAGTCTGTGTCTTCACGGGATTCAGCAGAAAGGGTTCGCTCATCTGTGCGCCCGCTCCTGAATCGTAGAGATGAAACGCAGATGCCAGAGTCCCACCGTTAAAGCCACCCGCTGCTTGAAAGTACGCATTCACTTGCTGGCAAGACGTATTGAATTCGCGTTGTAGATGCCGAACCATCAAGTAAGTGCCGAGGTCAGAGGGAACGGAGTCAAACCCACAGCAAGGAATGATGCGTGTGCCGTCGATCGCTGCCTGCGCCTGATACCGATCGATCAGCCTTCTGACCCACGGCGTTTCTCCCGTAATGTCTACATAGTGCGTTTTGAATCGAACACAGGCATCAACTAAAGCATTGCCATAGCGCGCAAAAGGTCCAGCCGTGGTGAGAATGACTTGGGTTTGAGCGGCGATCTCATCGATGGCTGGCTGATCCTGACTATCGGCAACCAGCACATCTACGCTTACACCCATCTCATCTCGAACCGCTTCTAATCTCTGGCGATTTCGTCCTGCTATTGCCCAGCGCACTGAGTCAGAAACGTGATTGGCAAAATAGTGGACGGTCTGTTTGCCAACAAAGCCACTGGCACCATAGAGAACGACATCATAGGAACGATCAGACATTGCAGCAAGATTCCTAGCACTAGACGACTCATCTATCCTGCAACAGGAGTTCATAACAGGCAACTACACAAAAGGAGAAAAATTCCCTTGCTTTAGGGTGGTTACGACACGGTGCCAGGACTTATCCTGAGTTGCTCAAAGCGTTGGATGACGCATTCTCAGAAGTGACAAAAGAGGATTGGTTGGGTTGGTTTACGCACTGTTGTTACCGTACTTAACTAGGTTGATAAACGCTATATACGCCAAAGCCATTGAGATGCACGTTTTGACTTTGGATCATGTCAATCATCATCCAGCAAAGCGTTTGCAGGTGACGAGCATCCTGCCACACGATGCCATATTGACGCAGAAAATCATTCAACGCATTATAGAGTCGGGAAGTGGGAGCCATTGTTTTTGCTGTTAGGTGTGGTAACTTTCCAGCATAAATCATGCTCTCCTTCCCTTCTAGCCTGCCTTTCATCCCAAAACAGTTTTGTCAGTCAACCAGGACGCAGGACTGAATCTGCTCATCTTCAAGCTTTAGCGCTTTTGGTGCTTCCTGATTGCAGCGCGATGTAGTCATGAGCGCCTGTTTAGCTCTTGACAACCACAGTAGACTTTCGAGGAGTAAACGACGATGCAACATCAAGGCGAACGGCTGGCACTGGGTCAAGAATGCATTCCAGCGAGTGAAGCAGCCATTATTCAAGCCATTGAGCAGATTAGTTTGACCTTGCTGAAGACCGATTATCCTGGTAACATTCGACCCGCCAAGCGGGATGCCCATGCCAAGCATCACGGCTGCGTCAAAGCTGAATTCATCATTGAGAACCATCTGCCTGAGGCGCTCAAGGTGGGGCTTTTCCGGGAACCGCGCACGTTTCCGGCCTGGGTGCGCTTTTCCAACGGGGCTCGTGAATCGCAGGCGGATGCGAAGGGAGACACGCGCGGAATTGCTGTTAAGCTATTGGGTGTTGAAGGTGAAAAGGTGCTAGAGGGCGAAAAGCATTTGCAGACTCACGATTTCACCCTGGTGAATCACCCTGTCTTTGCGATTCGGAACGCGCAGGATTACCTAGATTTATTTAACGCAATGAGCTACCGCATCCGCAACTGGTCTGAGTATAACGCCGGATTGAAACCAAGAGGAAGCCTGACGTTCTGGGTCGATGAATCGGCTCTGGAGTCGTGGATTGTGCCAACCTTCAGCGGTAAACCGGGTGCTTCACTGCTGTATAGCAATTTAGCCATCACCACGATGGTGACGCTGAAATCGATTTATGGACTGGCAGGACGACAATGCCAGGGATTCGTGGAATCGGTGTTTGAACTGATGGGCATCAAGTTGCCAGTGCCCGACCATAGCACGGTGTCTCGGCGACTGGGCAGCCTGTCCATCGTGCTTCCTGTATTACCGAAAACAGACGCGAAGCATGTGGTCGTAGACTCGACGGGGGTGAAAGTGTATGGCGAAGGGGAGTGGAAAACGCGGCAACACGGCATCAGTAAACGGCGGACTTGGCGTAAACTGCACCTCGGTGTTGATGAGCAAACCGGAGAGATTCTCGCGGCTTTTGTCACCACCAATGCCATCAGCGATGGGCAAGTATTGCCGGAATTATTAGATCAAATCGACGGAGACATCGACCAAGTTTCCGGCGATGGAGCGTATGACCAACGGCAATGTTACGATGCCATTCGAGACCGCAAAGCTAGGGCAACGATTCCCCCACGCCGAGGGGCCAAGATTTGGAAACATGGCAACACTCAAGGAGAACGGCACAACCGAGATGAGAATCTCCGTCGCGTCCGGAAAGTTGGGCGTAAAGCCTGGAAACAAGAGAGCAACTACCATCGCCGTTCATTAGCAGAAACGACAATGTTCCGCTTCAAGACGATCTTTGGGGGGAGTCTCAGTTCGCGTGATTTTGACAATCAAGCTGTGGAGTTGGTGATTAAATGTGCAGCTCTCAATCGCATGATCCAGATCGCAAAACCCGATAGTTATCGAGTTGAAGCTTAGTTAATAGTGTTCTCAAGGTTAAGTCTGGGAGCATCCCACCTTTGCGATGAGTATTCATACTCAGTGCCAACCTCGCCATTCAATTGGACAATCTAATAGAAGTCGTTCTGAGAACCCGCGAAATGACCCCTGAACAAGGG
>NZ_MPPI01000072.1 GCF_001895925.1 Phormidesmis priestleyi ULC007
TCGGTATGGGCGTGAGTGAGTTTGAACGCCAAGCGTTCTCCTTGATCGTTGATGATCAGATGCAGTTTGAAGCCAAACTTCCACCCAGTTGAGCTTTTGCCCCAACCGACAAGGTTTTGAAAGACGTTGTGAGCATGAGCGCGTGCTGGATGACACACTTCAAGGGGCGTGGAGTCGATAAAGGCAATGCCTGTCATCTCTCCTTTGCGGGTATTGGCGAAGCAGCACAGTAGCATCAAGCCCCAAGGCATCAATTCAACAAAGCGGTTATAACTGACCAAGTTGGGAAAGGCTTTCTGCCAGTGGGGCAGCACCGTCAACCTATAAAAGTCTTTGAACGTTCTCAGCCCCGCTCCATGAAACGCGATGACGATCGTCATCACTTCCCTCAAGCACATGCGGGATCGATAGTGCCGGGTGCCGGGTACGGCAGGGAGTTGAGCCTGACTTGACCCAGCTTGCTCAAACTGCTCACAGAAGTCGTCCACCTCCCCGAAGATGGGAGTCAAATCCAAGTGCGATACGATGGTGTCCAGGCTGAGACTCAAAAGGTTTACATGACTTTCAAAGGTAGTCTCAGCTTTCCTTTTGCGCTTCTATCTTCCGTCCAACTCACGTCAGATTTAAGGGGGTTCTGGTGCCACTGAAGAGATTTATGACAAAGTAGTGCAACTTCTCAATTTGCCGGACAAGGTGTTAGAGATTTTACACGGAAGCACCTCGCAAACTGAGGTTGAATACCGACTGGCTTGGAGTCGGACTTACCTCAAAAAGTATGGATTGTTGCAAAATTCGACACGGGGAGTTTGGTCTTTAGTCGCCGAAGAATCGAACCAGCTTGTGGCTTTTTTGATCGCTACCGTAGAGCGAGAAATCCCGATTTACACGCTGAAAAACTATGCATTTGTGCATGATCTTTGGGTCGAGCCAGAATTTCGTCATGCCGGAATCGCTCGACAGATTGTAGAGGCAGCGATCGCGCACTTCACCCAACTGGGCATTTCCCAAATTCGACTCGACACAGCAATAGCAAATGCTGCCGCTCGAAAATTGTTTGAGAACTGCGGCTTTAGAGCGAGTACGATCGAACTGCTAATCGAACTCAGGAATGAAGGCTAAGTTTTCTGTCTAGATGATGGTTTACTCTTGATTCAGGGGCATTCTGAAAACGACTCAAATTCTTAGCCAGCATCATCTATGTCACCTCGGATTGTTTTTGTAGAACCCTTGCTCGCTCAGGTTCCTCCCAAGACCGCTAAAACCAAATCTTCTTCCAGCGCAGCTTCTAGCCCAGCCGTTACTGACTCTGGGCAACAGATTTGGATGGCAACCTCAGGTGGACTGTTTTTGCTGCTCGTTTTCTTGGGCATCTTTTCGACTCTGCAAGCCAGCAAACTCAAAAAGCAGGTGAAATTTGAGACGTTTAAAAATCGCGAACTAAAAAAGAAGCTTAAATATGCCGTTGAAATGATCGGCAAAATGGAGCGTAACCCCGATCTGATCCACTCGCGTGAGTTTAACCTCGACTATCTGAGAATGCGAATGGCAGAAGAAGTGTTTCACTTTGCGATCGTCAACCAGATCAAACTCAGAGTCAAAGACAAAATCACGCTGGCACTGCGCGCAAACCCGACCAATCAAGCTGAGATCGGCATTGCCAGCACCGGGCGACAGGTCGATGAAGTCTTCGACTTAGAATATGAGGCCGGAGATGGAGTCAACAAAGGCTCAAAGCGCGTATTGTTCCGCGTTCAAATCAAGATTCTCAAACTGCCCACTCAGCCGACTTCGGTCACGATTAATCAAATTATTGACTGCTTCGAGACGTTTCTCAGCCCAACTCACGAAAATGACACTTGGCAACCTGCAATTCAAGGACGGATCGCCAACATGCATTGGGATCAGAAGGCAAAACCAACGCCTTTGTTGGTGTTAGAGCAGACGCAAGAAGGCTCCAACGTGACCTTTAGAACCAATCGGATGGCGGGTAAGTAGAGGCAGGACATGTCGTGCCTCTACATAGATCTGTCGGGTAATCAAATTAGATAAGGTTACGTTTCTGTATGCTTCTCGATCGCCGTGCTAGAACAGAGCTATAGCGTTAGGAATACTACAGTGAGCTTTGTAACTGCATTAATTGGTGCATTGTTTATCTTGTCGCTGAATGGGTTGAAGATCGATCGAGAATATCAGCGCGGCGTAATTTTTCGACTCGGACGCACCAAAGGCGTGATGGGGCCTGGCATGTATTGGATTATGCCATTCGTCGATCAAAAAGTGCAGATCGACGTGCGAACAAAAACCGTCAACATTGAGCCACAAGAAACCGTTACTGCTGATAGCGTTACCATCAAAGTCAACGCTGTTCTCTACTACCGCATTCTTGATCCTTCTAAGGCAATCAACAAAGTCGAGAGCTATCAAACCGCCGTCTATCAAGTGGCAATGACCACTCTGCGAAACGTTGTCGGACAAAATATTTTGGATGACGTGCTGCAAAACCGCGACAAAATCAACGTCAAAGTGCAAGAAATCGTCGATGAAATCACAGAACCCTGGGGAATCGTGATTGAGCGAGTTGAAACCAAGGATGTCGAGATTCCGCCCACGATGCAGCGGGCAATGGCAAAAGAAGCCGAAGCCATTCGAGAAAAACGTGCCCGCATCATTAAAGCTGCTGCCGAACAAGAAGCCTCTGCAAAACTTGCCGAAGCGGCTCGAATGATTAGCGCTAACCCCATCGGATTAGAGTTGCGCCGTTTGCAAATGCTGACTGAGATTGGGGCAGAAAATAACACGACCACGATCGTCATGGTGCCCTCCGATTTTGTAAATTTGGCACAGCATTTTACCCAACCCCAGCAACTCCAACAAAATGGTTCTACATCTAATCTTCAGCCCTTTAACCCAGAGGTGATTCTCACACCCAAAACTCCTCAAGAAATTGACGTTGAGTGAAAATAAAGCTATCTGAAGAAAAAACTCCCTGAGTGAGGAAGTACGGTAAACTCCACTACTGACGGCTGCGCGATCGACGATACGATCGAGTCAAGCAAAAACTATTCATAGGAGCCATTCCAGGATGCAAGGAACCCACGATTCAGCCAAGCGCAGGTTGCTATCCTGCCTGTCTCATGGAGCCATCTTTTTTAGTACGACAATTTTGTCAGTGGGTGTGCCGATCGCCATCACCTTCATCTCAGACGATCCCGTCGTTCAAGCCAACGCCAAAGAATCGATTAACTTTCACTTTAATGTGTGGTTTTGGGGCATTTTGATTCTGATTCCATCGCTGTTGACGTTTGGGTTGTTGGGGTGGATTCTGTTTCCGCTGGGCTATGCAATTCACTGGGGTTTGACGATTTGGGCACTAGCTCACTGCTTCACCAAGCCCGATGAGCCATTCCGCTATCCCTTCATCTTCCGCCTTCTGTAGACCTTTTAACAGGACTCTTGGCTATGGTTTCGACCGCCCTGACTGCCAAAGATTTAGAAAAGCTCCAGTCTGAGCATCCTGACCTGCGGATGGAGTTGGTCGAGGGAGACATTATTGTCATGAGTCCATCGGGTTATGAATCGGATGAGGTGGCGTTTGAGTTTGGTCGTCAGTTGGCGAACTGGACGAAGCCTCGTAAGTTAGGACGCGTTACAGGTTCGAGCGCAGGATTTGACCTTCCAAATGCAGATGTCCGATCGCCCGACGTTTCGTTTGTGTTTGCGGAGCGTCTACGGCGTAGTCCGCGATCGTTTGCCGCGATCGTGCCTGATCTGATGGTGGAGGTTAAATCTCCAAGTGACAGCGTTAAAAAGCTAAGAGACAAAATTCAGGACTTTCTCAAGTTAGGTACACGGGTTGGAACTTTTATTAACCCAGAAAACCAAACGGTAGAAGTCTATCGCACTGGGCAACCACCGGAAACTCTGCGAGATGGAGACGTGCTTACATTGCCCGATCTGCTACCGAGTTGGGAAGTGAAAATTTCCGATTTGTGGTCGCCTGAGTTCGATTAATGTCAATTCAATGAGACTGAAAGAGCGATCGTCCTGGTTGGGACGATCGCTCTTTTAGTCTCTAGCTCCCTCTCTTTGGGGAGAGGGCTAGGGTGAGGGTAAATCCACAATCCCTAGTAGTAATAGTTTTGCTGCTGCATCTGCTGTGGGTTAGGTGCAAACGCTAACCACATCGGAAATTGCAGCATTGCTAGACTAATCATCTCTTCGGTTTCATCAATCACAATCAGAGGCAGCAAGCCATCTCTGACCAATCGATCGGCTTTCATTGCCAGCGGTTCTGGAGTCTCAAATAGAGTTAAGCCGCGATCTGAGCCAAAATCACTCCTCGAAACGCCCAGACAATCTTGCAAGCCGCGTCGCCACTCACCTAAACGTTCGGGAGAGTTGGCGAGAATCAGCGTGCGGAGACGATCGCCATAGATCTGATACAAAATCGAAATCACTGCCGATGACACCAAAATATTTTGCAGCCGTGAACCCATCGTGCGAACCGCACCCCGTCCGCCTTGCGTAAAAAACCAGTTAGAAACTCGCTCGGCGTGAATTGGCTCAAAGGTACGTCGCAGTTGCCAAACCGGGCCATAATAGTCGGGCTGATTGCGAAACTGATCAATGAGATGACGAATTTTCTTGGTTTGCTCTTGAAAACTTTGTTCGGCAAATCTAGGAGCTGATGGCGTTTGGGATTTTTCTTCAACGATCGGCGCTACCATTCGTTCTGGCTCTCTCGGCTTTTCTAGCTCTAATCGTTCTGCTGCTAGTGCCAAATCTTGCAAACTGCCCACTAAATAATCTTTAAAGCTCTGCACTCGAATGGCGATATCTTGCGAGGTTCCGGCAAAAGTTGTTCGCATTTCGTTGCGAATGCGTTCTTGACGACGCTCTAATTGCTCGATCGCGATTTGCAGCGTTTGCCGCCGATAGTCTAAGTCACCTAAGCCATCTTGAACGAGCCTTCCCAATGCTGCCTGAGCGTCTAGAGTCTGTTCTTGCAGTTGACTGCGAACGGTTTGCAGTGACGCAATATCTTGTTTGAGTGCCTGTTCTTGCTGTTTTAAATCCGCAATTTGCTGCGCCAAATTTTCGATTTCTGGCTCAGAGATTGACGCTTCAATCAGTTCAGATTGCGTCATGTCAGCAGCCGATGCTAATGGCATTTCCTCGATCGCGTCAGGGGCTTGGGTCGGCAGTTCGTCAGAATTCATAGCGCGTTCAGTCTAGAGATTAAAGGATCGGAAGAATACAGTGAATTGCGTCTGTACTTTACAGGAAATCAGGTGTCAGCGTTTTGGTTTTTAGGAAAGCGCTGTTCTAAACAAGTCCGCAAGGTTTTTGGATCGAAGATAATCGGTAGAAAGTGAATGCTTTTAACTTCTTTGAAATAAAATAAAATTGGCACGGGCGACCAAAAGATTTCCCAGTTTTGCCACTCTTGATAGGGAAAGCGACGAATCAATGTCTCGCCTCGATAAATGTCTAGTGCCGTGTCGGTAAACCTCAGACGCAACATCACGGTCTGAATCAGCAAAAACAGACTAAAAAGCGCGATCGCCAAACTTACCCAGACTTGCACAAACAGCAACGGCACCGCCGCCAACCCCAGACTGATCGGAATCGTGTAGCTCGGAGTTAACTCGATCGTTTGATTAGAACTCGCAGCAGTAGTCAAAATGGTTACTCTCATAATTTAGGTCACTTCAGTTCCTATTTTAGAGACGAATCCGACAGAGAGTCAGTTTAGCGAGCGACTCGGTGAGGAAATTCTGAAGAGATTAGGGGCTAGAGGCGATGAGTGAGGCGCTAGAGAGTTATCCTAGTCAGGGATTTGAGGTGATAAGCATGACTTGGACACGACCTGACGATCGACAACCTGATCAACTTCGACCCGTCTCGTTTGAGCGGCGATTTACCAAATTTGCAGCCGGATCGGTACTAGCAAAGTGTGGCGATACACAAGTCTTATGCACCGTGAGCATTGAGCCGAAAGTGCCCAAGTTTCTCTTTGGCAAGGGGGAAGGGTGGCTGACCGCGGAATATCGGATGTTGCCCGGAGCCACGCCTGAACGCCAATCGCGAGAGTTTCTCAAACTGTCGGGTCGCACCCAAGAAATTCAGCGGTTGATTGGGCGCAGTTTGCGATCGACCCTCGATATGCAAGCCTTGGGCGAACGCACCATTACGATCGATGCCGATGTCTTGCAAGCCGATGCCGGAACCCGCACCACCGCAATCACTGGCGGATTTATCGCCCTTCAGGATGCGATCAATCATCTGCTAGAAAGTGGAGAATTGACGCGATCGCCGATCGTTCATCAAGTCGCGGCAACTTCGGTAGGACTGATTCAAGACCAAGCCTTTTTAGATCTCAATTACGATGAAGATGTGATTGCAGATGTCGATTGCAACATCGTGATGAATGAGTCATTTGGTATCATTGAAGTGCAGGGAACGGCTGAGGGAGAAAGTTTTAGCCGCAAGCAACTCGATCAAATTATGGATGTCGCTGAGAAAGGAATTCGAGAACTGCTAGCGTTGCAGCGTCAAGCTCTTGGGCAATAGGGTTGCGAATTCTTTGAGAACGGTGAATCATGTTGATAGGTCAGATCAAGTCTGACTGCCGCAAATTTTAATACCTTTAACCTACTGATTTGGACTGGACATGTCTTACCAAGATCATCTGACGGTTAACAGTGAGCTAACTGTCCTCAACTCTGTACAGAAGTGGTTTGAGCAATTTTGGTTTCAGCATCATTCGCCGATCGCCCGCCGCGATCACCAGTTGTATCATTTAAACCTCGCCCTAGCTGAGGGGTTTACGAATGCAGTTCGTCATGCTCACTGTGGTCTATCAACTGAGACTTCGATCGAGATTGAGGTGATGTTGAACGACGATCGCATGGAGATTCGCATTTGGGATTGGGGACAGCCGTTTGACCCTAACAAGCTTGAAGAACCCGAACCGGGAACGCTGCGAGAAGGGGGTTACGGTTGGTTTTTGCTGCGGCGATTGACTGATCAGGTGAGTTACGATCGACAAGGGCAACGCAACTGCTTACTGATTGTCAAATACACCAACAAAAGCGGCTGACTACTCAACTCGATAGATCTCTAACTTCAGGAAAAATTGCAGATAGAGAAATCTCTTCACTGGTAGTCTGTTATACCTTCCTCAAGAAGCAGAATATATTTACTAAGCGCTATTTGGAGATCGTTAGCGTTCATGAAAAAGATTCTGCTCCTCGGTTTGCTGTTGGGATTAGCTGCCTGTAGTCGATCGTCCTCTCATGAAAAACTGGTCAAAAGCCTACAAAGCATTCAGTCTTGGACAGCAACCGCTCAAATGGTGGGAGAGACCTGGCAGCAAGGCACTGTTCCCGACGCTTACGCAGAGCAAACGCTGAAAAAGAGCCAAGAAGAAATCGCTGGAGAAACAAAAGATCTCACTGAATCTCTACAGCAGCAGACTCAGCAAATTCAACAAACGCTTCAGCAACTGACGGTAGCCATTGAGCGTCATCAGAAAGACGCGATCGCTGCTCCACTTCAGCAGCTTTCAACTCATTATCAGCAGTTAGATGCCACTCTCAAAGCTCAGGAAAAGCAGCCATGAAAAAGCTTTTAGAAATTGCCCTGGGCATTGTGACGAGCATTGGCGGATTTCTGGATGTGGGCGCGATCGCCACTGCTGCCGAAGCGGGAGCTGGATTTGGATTTCAGTTAATTTGGGCGATCGTTCTAGGCACGATTTGCGTGATCTTCTTGGTCGAAATGTCGGGTCGTTTAGCCGCAGTCAGCAAACATACTTTAGCGGATGCGGTGCGTGAACGGTTTGGGTTTAATTTCTACATCTTCCCCCTCGTTGCCGAAATCATTGTTGATTTTCTGATTCTGGGTGCTGAGATTGGCGGCGTTTGTATTGCTCTACAGTTAATCACCGGAATTAGCTTTCAGTGGTGGGCGATTCCTGTCGCGTTTGCCATCTGGCTACTGTTGTGGAAAGGCACTTTCGGTCTCATCGAAAACGGAATTTCTGTTCTGGGTCTGATCACATTAGTGTTTGTCGTGGCAACCTTCAAACTGCATCCAGTATGGACTGATGTGGCTAAGGGACTTTTGCCAACTGTACCTCAAGAAGACATAACACACTACTTATTTATTGCGGTCGCCATTCTCGGTGCATTGATCAGTCCCTATCTATTTTACTTTTACTCATCTGGGGCCGTAGAAGACAAATGGGACACCGGATACTTAGGAGTTAATCGCGCTGTTGCTGGGCGCGCGAATCACACTTTTTCTGATCTCTCGAACCGTTTGTTCCAGGTCTTTTTGAGCGCGAATCAGTTGATTTTGAATCTCCGATCGTCGTTGATTTAACGCCTGACGTTCCTTATTTAAACTCGCCAAGGTCGCTTTACCTCGTGCTTGCTGTTGGGCCACTTGTTCTTGGGCAACGCGCCCAGATGCCTGACTGGGGTTGAGTGCGGCTTGGGTGTGGTTGAGTTTTGCCTCGGCGGTTTGGACGGCAGATTGTTTTTGCTTGAGTTGCAGTTCAGAAATTGCCCCAGTCCCTGCCAAGCCTTGATAGCGCGTCAGTTCATCTTGAGCCGATTCTAGGGCCACTTTCGTTTCCTGAAAGTCAGCTTGGGTCGTGAGTTGGCGCTCGTCATACCCCCGTTGATATCGATTGATTTCAACTTCTGCCGCCGTTATGACGCGATCGATCAACTGCGACTCTGCCAGAATTTGGCTGTCCATTGATCTCACTTGAGCATCTAGTTGAGCAAGCTGAAGTCGGCTTTGTTGAATGCTGTTTTGCAATTGGCTGGCTTGAATTTGCAGTTTGGTGTCATCCAGGTAGGCGATCGCGTCTCCCTCTTTGACTTCCTGGTTTTCTGTGACAACAATTTGTTTGATGCTGCCTTCCGTCATGGACTGGACAAGTCGTAACTCACCGACTGGACGAATTGTCGCATTGGCTTTGACCGCAATATTGTATTTCACGGTGGCAGAGAGGATGACAGAAATACTAATGACACCCATTAATAACAGTCCACCTAGAGAGATCCAGCGCTGGATTTGGGGTAGAAATTCATCACTTTTAATCGTGCGAATGCTGTCAGGATGCGCTGTGTTAAGCATAGTCATTTACCTGATAAAACAACAGTAAAGCCGGAGTCTGTGTAAGGGCATGGCACTGCCGTGCCCATTGGCGTTGCAAGTAACCGATATGATTGAATTCACAATCCTAAGGATTCACAAGCGCCGAATCGGCAGTATAGAGCAACTCTAAGTGTTGTCCGACATGGGCCAACACCTCCGATCGTGACCCTTGTCGTTTTAATTGACCTTGTTCCAGCAAAACAATCCAATCGGCGCGTTGAATCACCGCCGGACAGTGGCTAATCAGAATCGTCGTTTTGCCTTGGCGGTGTTAGAACAATCGATCGAGCAACGCTGCTTCGCTAATAGGGTCTAGTCCCGACGTGGATTCATCCAAAATTAGAACAGGCGGGTTATTGAGTAGGGCACGGGCAATAGCAAGGCGTTGCCGTTGTCCACCAGAAAAGTTAGTCGCAAACTCGCCGAGAATGGTTTGATATTTGTTCGGTAAATTGCTGATAAACTCGTCGGCTCCAGTCGTTTGGCAAACTCTAACAATTTGCTCAAAGTCTGCTTCGGGTTGCCCCAGACGGAAATTTTCTAGAATCGATCGATTCCAAAAATGGGCATCTTGCGGCACCAACACCACCTGACGGCGCAGGCTATCGAGAGCCAGATCTTGAAGGTTGTAGGCATCAATCCGAATGTTGCCTGTTTGAAGGATATAAAGTCCGGCAATCAGTTTAGACAGAGTGCTCTTGCCACAGCCCGATTGACCAATCAACGCCGTCACCTGCCCGCCAGGAATTTGCATCGAGAAGTTGTCTAGTAAGTCCGATCGTCCGGGGTAGTCAAAGTGCAAATTTGCACAAACGATGGCTGCATCTGGAGGCGTTGAGTGGCTGCTTTAACGCGGGTAATTCATCCACCAAAGAGATCACGGTGATAATTAGCTGCAAAAAGTTATCATTCAGCGCTTTGAAGGCCAACAGTTGTCCAACACTAAAATTTTCTGCTGGATGCATGGCTAAGGACTCGTTCGTAAATAAGTTACCGATTTTAGGTTACTATCTTGAGTGTTGTGATGTCATGAGAGAAAAATAAGACCCGCGACTCGCGGACTACGGATGCGAGAACTGTTTTTGTTGCTTGGCAAACAAGTTAGTAAACACTTGCGCGGCTGCCT
>NZ_MPPI01000073.1 GCF_001895925.1 Phormidesmis priestleyi ULC007
TCTGAGTTTGAGAGCGTTAGTCTTAACCTCAACCCGTTGGGATCAATTCTGGAACAAGCTGAATCAATATGGCTTTTCCATTGCGCTCTAAGGGTATCAAATAAAGGTCGCACCCCTTCACTTTTGTCTTTCTCATCTCTCGAAGTCGTTGCTGAAGCTCTCGCAGGTTTGGAGAGTGTCCCCCATAGCGCCACTTCACATAGACTTGAGAAATGTGTTGAACCGTTTGGACACGATCGCCCATCTGCAACAATGTAAAGTAGAAAAAAGATGGCATCAGATTTGAGGTTTACATTTATGTCAAATACTGTTCCAGTCAGTCTTTCTCAAACTCAAATTGTCACCTTAGAAAGGTTTTACACGCTGAAGGAACGATCGGAGATTCTGAGATTTTTGGAAGGATCTCCAGCGATCGTTAACACTTTGCTAGAAGCCCCCGCTAGTATTCAGCATTACTTCCCCACTGAAAAGCTTTTTCTTGACATTAGAGTTGATCCAGAGCTTGCTGATGACATAGAAATAGTCCTGGTTATTTTGACGAGCCTTGATCCTCAAGAAGCACTTAAACGTTTAAGACATTTAGATCAAGATTGGTGGCGAGGAGTTTCACGTCAAGTGTGGGGCAAAATCTGTGTTTTGCTGGAGTATTCGGATGTCGTTTGACTGGAAACAATATCTGACGCTTGCAGAAGAACTCTCTAGAAAATCAACGACTCCTGCAAATCTAGAAGCTAGACAAAGAACAGCGATTAGTCGCGCCTATTATGCCGCCTTTTTGTCAGCACGAAATTATCTACGAGATTACAAAAAGCTTCCTGTTTCACAAACCGGGGAAGCTCATCGCGACGTTGCTCAACAATTTAGACTTAACGCCGAACCCAATAATCAAACGATCGCTGACAATTTGCGGCGACTAAGACTGTATCGAAATCAAGCAGACTACACGGATAAATTCCCTGGATTAATCGCGATCGCAGAGATTTCTTTAGAGTTGTCCCAAGAAGTTATTTTTATTTTAGAAAACTTGCAAAACTAGACTTTTCCTCTCTTTTTCTCATTTCTCGAAATCGTTGCTGAAGCTCTCGCAGATTTGGAGAGTGCCCCCCATAGCGCCATCTCACATAGGCTTGAGAGATGTCTTGAATCGTTTGGGCACGATCGCCCGTCTGCAATTCTTCTTGACGCGCATACTCTAGCGGGGTCTGAGTCGGGTGCTTACGCAACCCCTGTTTTGCTAACCAACTCAGCATCTGCTGATAAAGACTTTCCATCGGTGGCAATTTGCGGAGTCTGCGCCGATCGCTCCACTTTTGCCAGCCTTGCCAACTCAACCAACTCAGAAAACTCAATCCCGTTAATAGAATTAAGCCGCTAAATAGCCCGATCCAGCCTCGGAACAATAGCCCCACGAGCCATGAGAGGATGCCTCCCAGCCACTGCACGATCGTGCCAATCACGCGATTTAGCACACTCGTCACGGGCGACGGCAACCAGCCCGCAACCCACTTCCAAAACTTTTGCAGCACCGTGAAAGTTTGGTCTTCTTCGATCGACGGCGGAACCAGTTCGTGTCCTGGAATCGGATCGAACGCAAACCAGCCATAGTTGGGAAAATACACTTCGGTCATTGCATAAGCGTCGGTGTTTTTCACCTCATACAGTCCGGTGAATGGATTGAACTGACCCGGTGCAAACCCCGCTACGAGCCGAGCCGGAATTCCGATCGATCTCAACATCACCGTCAACGCAGACGAAAAGTGATCGGGGTAGCCACCTTTGAAGCCAAACAGAAATGCCTCTACGAGATCCTGATCTTTCGTCAAAGGTGGCATATCAGGCTGAATTGCGTATCGCTGCTTCAACGCCTGCGCCAAAAATAACGCTTTCTCATAAGGGGCCGTAATCGGCTGAGGCGAGGTTGCTAAAAGCTCTTCTGTACGCTTGCGGATTTTTTCTGAAGTTTTCTCAGGAATTTGTAGATACAAACTGCCATCAGGAACCGCCTCGATCGCCACTTTTTGCAACAAAGTCCGATCGCGATAAGGCACTTCTGAAATCACGGTATAGGTTAAGCCTTCTTGCAGTCCGACGGGCGATCGCAAACCCCCTTCTGCGTCAATCGCCACTTCTTGAGTCGGAAAATAAAGCTCTCTCGGCTGTGACAGTGCCGGAATCAAATTTGGCAACTCAGTCACCATCGTGTAGGTTTGAACGACCTCTTTTTTGCGACTGCGACTAAAGGTTTGAGGCAAATAAAACTGATATGACCAGCCAGGACGCTTGATGGTTTTCGTGTCGCGATTGCGCGAGAGTTCCCAGCCTTGACCTGTGTAGCGATCGAACGCCAACACCCGCCAAAATCCCTCAGCTTGGGAACGGACGCGCATCACGACTCTTGGCTTGAGTTGTCCTCGCAGATTTTGATTGATGCGATCGCTAAAGCCATAATAAAAATCTTCATCCATCTGCCCACTGTTGCTCTGTCCGCTCCCTTGTCCTGTTCCCGCTTTGCCGCCGCGCACATAGCCAGGATTGTTGACCCGGCTGTTGTCAAACTTCCCCTGAGTTGCAATTTGAGAACTCATCGGAAAGCTTCGCAGTTGGTAGCCAGAAAATCGGGGCATCACGGCAAACACCGTTAGCCCCAGCGCCAAGGTTAAGAAAAAGGTCAACGGTAGAGCCGCAAAGTTGACCTTGCGGAGTTTGGCTTTTGTGGGAGTCGATCGCGTTAGCCCTAGTCGTGATCGATAGTCCATCACTAAGACAGGGAGCGCGATCGCCAAAAACACCAGCAGCATTCCGCCAAATGCCATCGTTTGACTCAGAGTGCTAGCAACCCCGATCAAAATAATGCCGATCACCATCGAGTAGCCCAAGTCTTTGCGGCGAGGCATATCAAAGCTGTGCAACACCTGAAGTTGAATCAGGAGTTCTGCCAATACCAGTCGCGTGTCATTGAGTTCTCGTCCGCCGATCATGCGGACAAAAAACGCCGCCAATGCGATCAGCATCCCGATCGCCAGCAAAAACTTAGTCGGAATGTTGCGCTCACGGCGACGCATCCAACTCCAAGTAGCTCCCAGCAGACTGAGCGGCACTGCCCAAAGGCTAAAGGTGGTATCGGCGGCAAGATCGGTCGCCACAATTCCGACACTCACCAATACCTGAGTCAAGATCCTAAACAGAATCGACTCTTCGGGTTCTGGCATTGGCAAGGCTTTAACTCGTTGCCACCATGACTGTCTCATTTAGAAAGGGTAAAGGGTAGAAAGATACATTTAAGGTTCATAGTGCCCCTGTGCACCCAGAGGCGACTGAGAATGCTCCACCTGACTCTACCAATTTCTTTCTAGCTTTTTACCCTTTATTACCCTTTACCCCTTCTTCTATCCGGCGCTCATAGGGCGAATCGCAAAAGTCATTACGTCTGCTTCGCCTAAACGCACTTCTAGTGGGTAAGTGCGATTAAGACTCAACTCCCGAAGTTCTACACTCAGACTGCCCGCGTCTTTACGATCTGCCAGCGCTTGCCACTGCTCTCCCTGAAACTGCAAGCTTCCACCGCAGGGTAGTTCTGCTTTAATTTGAAGTCGCCCAGTTTCCTGACCAAACTGGTACTCGGTCTTTAACGTGAGGATGCCTCGATCGGTGAGCCATTGCCGCTCGATCGTCGGCTGTTTGGGCGAGACGGTTAGCGTCAGCGCACTCATAATCTCGCGGGCTGCCAGCAGTGACAACGCCATTTGCTGAGTTTCGATCGCGTCCTCATATTGACTGGGTAACTCTGCGCCTGCTTCGGCGGCAAGCTGCTGCAAGCTAACCGCAGTTGAACGGGCGGGAGACACCATAATGTATCCAGCCACATCGTTCAACAGCCGCGATTGCCCTGGGAAAAAGGAATCCACCGCTTTAACAAGCTTGGCACCTTCGCGTAGAGGGGACAGTAAGACTGACTGACATTGCTCTAACAGGTCTAAAAGCACGAGTTCAGGCAGGGGGACAGGCAAACTGAGACGACGAAGTTGAGCCATCCACAGTGAGGCGGCTGAAAAAACAGGTTGCTTAACTTCAGAGTCCGCTGTTTCCGAACCGTAATCGGAGATTTCTTTTTCCCAGGGGAATAGAGGCGGCTTGTTTTGGATCTCAATCTGTAGACGATTTTTCAGCAGGGTATAAAAACGGTCTTGCACAGCAGGTATTTCTCCCGGTTTTAGTAGCATATCCTCCTCAAAGGGGCTGTCAGGATCGAATGACATCTCAGAATCTAAGCGCTGCGGGTCAGTCAGATCATCCTGCATGGCGGCGGCAACAATTTTTAAGTCGCTGCCGTCAACCACGTCAGGAGGGGTCAAACCAAGTTCCTGCAAAAGTTTTAGGTAACTTTTCTGTAACGCTTCCGAGTCACGATCCATTGTGATAACACCCTATTCATGAGGAGATTGGCTTCCTCCGGAATCTTGGTCATTCCGAATTTCCCAAGCCTGTTCTAGCAGTTTAAACCACTGTTTCTGAACTTGGTTAATGGTGCAGCCCAGCGTCTGCGCGATCGCCGCGTCGGGCATTTTTTGCTGCTTCATCTTCAATAGCGTACCTTGCTGGGGCGTAATCTGCTCTTGCAGCGCTTGCCACTGCTTGTTAGACAAGCCCAGATTGCGCTCTAAGTCAACTTCTAGCCATTGGTGGACGAGTTCCCAATGATGAGAAAAAGCAAACCTGATTAAATGGTATTTAAAGCGCTGCTGTAAGTAATCTCGTTGGCGCGGGGTTAGCTTGAGAATTTGCTCAATCTCGTTAGCTGGGAGATCTTGCAGACGCAGCACAAAATATTCAATGCAGTCTGCTTGTTTGCGCTCTTCTAGATAGGCGACCAGTTCTTTGATCACCGTTTGGCGCAGGGTGTCTTCTGGCAATTCTGGCTCTTGAGCGACCATCTGCTCTCGAACTTGCTGAATCGATGCCACATTCCACGGAGTTTCAGACTCTAACAGAGTGCCCTCGGCTGCCCGTTCTAAATCGACCAGCGTCTCGGTGGGCTGCTGCTGTGAGAAGGTTTGTGCCCGCAGAATAATCAACTGTTGATTGCGGTTCCCAGGAAGCGGAATTCGCCGTTTGCCGTAGCGCTCTGTAAACGCCATATATTCGGCTAGCTCTATGAGCGTGCGCGGCGTATAAGTCGGGCCCAGTTGAGTTTCTCGCCGAAAAGCGGTTAACGCTTCGACATAAAACCCTTGCAGGAAGTCTTCGATCAGCGTCAGACGGGCTTGATAGCTCGCTTGGCTCATAGACGGGTTAATGTATCGATAAACGACAGCACTTAAGTTGCTGTGCAGCTCGACCCGCCCCCGCACCGAACCCAGACTATAGTAGGTCAGACATTGCTGAAGTCGGTGCCGTGCTAGAGCGGTTGCCCAAGCGTCTGCTTCTCCAGAGGCTTGAATGCGCTTACTTTCGGTGCAGATGCGACCGACTTCTTGGGTTAAGCGATCGGCAACGCCGTTACAACTTCTTTGCTCAGATGCAGTGGTTGCCTGTTTCAATTCGCTCAATAGCATTTGAAAGATTGCTTCCACGCTCTGGCAAACATCCCCAACGATTTCTAAGGTCTTACAAATCAATTGCTTTCTCTCAATTTTGGGACAGCTAGATCACAATGATAGGTAGAAGAAACCCTGATTATTTTGGATGGATTTGGCAATGGACTTAGACCAACAAACTCAGGCGCTCGTTGAAGGTGCCCCTCAAGATGGCTCAACCCCTCAACTGGTTGAGTCGATCGCGCCAGCGCTTAAAATCCTGGCTCAACGATTGCGGCATTTGCAATATTACGTGATGCAAACGTTAGATGACAGTTGGGTCATGACGACCCTGGGTCATCGTACCGAATCAGAGATTGAGAAAAACGTGATTTATGCGTTTCCCACTTTAAAGGATGTGGCAGCAGGCCCTTTTGCGCTTTCCGATCCGAATATGATTGCGGTGCCTGTTCCGGTCATGGATATTTTGTTTCAAATGCTGGCAATGACGAGTATTTACAGCATTATCTTTTTTGAAACACCAGGGAATGTGACGATAGGAACAGAAGTGCAACGAGCCGAATTGGAAACCTTAGTCCATCAGTTTTTGCAAAGTCAGGTAGATGCAGATACTCAAGTCAATATTCCGAGTGATATTGCTTAAGTATTTTCTGGCTAAGTTAGGCGCTCATTTAATCAAGTTTGGGACTGTTGATCTTGAGAAATAATTCAGAAAAAATCTTCTTGAAATCTCATGTCTCCAGTCTCTTCTCGAATCAAGTTAAAGCAGCACCCCGGTCAACCGTATTACTTACGGGTTCTTACTGATTGTACCTACGGATGGGCTGTTTTAAGGGAGAATCAGATATTCAAACAGAATCCTTATATTTTAAGGCTCCTAGTTCATCTAATCTTTATACGATCGCTCCTGCTAGAAGCGATTACCTACGTGGTAAAAACGGTTACGTTTAATACAGACTCTTGAAACTTATGGACTAAAAATCGGTGAAAACTACGCGAATTGAATGAGGTTTCTAAGAGATTTGGCGGAGGTTTATTAATTCAAATTAACGATTTCTGTTTAATCTTTATCAATGCTTTAAGTGGCGTTTTAAAAAGATAAATTGAGCATGGGTGGAGATGTTTGTAAGAGTTGCAGTGATCACATCAAACAAAGATTTTGAGATGGAATAGATAACAGGCATTAGGCGGCTCCTACTGCTGCGATCGCGGCCTCTAGGGCGATCGCCACATGAGTCCAATGAGTCCCACCCTGACAAAACACGACGTAAGGCTCTCTTAAAGGCCCATCGGCAGAGAATTCGGAGGTGCTGCCGTCAATAAAGGTGCCGCCCGCCATCACAAGTTGGCTTTCATAGCCGTGCATCTCACCTGGAACGGGGTCGAGATAGGAACCGATCGGAGAGTGGTTTTGAATCGCTCGACAAAAGGCAATAATCTTCTCTGGTGAACCGAGCTTGATCGCTTGAATCACATCCGATCGCGGTGACATTGGGAGTGGATTGACCGGATAGCCCAACTGCTCAAACACATAAGCCGTCAGATGATTGCCCTTAATCGCTTCTCCGACCATCTGAGGCGCGAGAAACAATCCTTGAAACAGAAGCCGATTTAAGTCAAAGGTCGCTCCCCCAAAGCTGCCCACACCCGGAGCCGTGAGCCGACAGGCAGCCGCCTCTACTAAATCTGCTCGACCTGCGATATAGCCCCCTGTGGGCACGATCGTCCCGCCTGGATTTTTGATCAGCGAACCTGCCATTAAATCTGCACCAACGGCAGTCGGTTCTCGATCTTCAACAAATTCGCCATAGCAGTTATCGACAAAGCAAACCGTATCGGGGTTTTGCTGCTTGACGAGATGGATGATTTTCTCGATCTCGGCGATCGTCAAACTGGGTCGCCATGAATAGCCGCACGATCGTTGAATCGACACGAGGCGAGTATTCGATTTGATGGCGTGAGCTAGGTTACTCCAGTCGATCATTCCTTCCAAAGTTAGATTCAACTGTCGGTAGTCGATGCCAAACTCTTTGAGTGATCCCTGCCCAGTGCCCCGCAGTCCGATCACTTCTTCGAGGGTGTCGTAGGGTGCCCCTGCAACCGCCAGCATTTCATCGCCGGGACGCAGCACCCCAAACAGAGCCGCCGCGATCGCGTGAGTGCCAGAAACAAACTGCACTCTCACCACCGCCGCTTCTGCTCCGACGATCTCGGCAAAGACGCGATCGAGCACTTGCCGACCCAGATCGTCATGCCCATAGCCCGTGACACCCGCGAAATGGTGAACGCCGATCCGATGATTTCGGTAGGCATTGAGGACTCTTGTTAAGTTTTTCTTGACCTGAGCGTCAATACCAGAAAAAATCGGGAGGAGTGCTTTTTCTGCTGCTTGTAGCTTTGTGGAGCTATCCATCACGGTGGTGTTGGGTTAGAACGTTAAAGTGGAGTGTGCGAATCGCTTGATCCCATTTGGGTTGTCTGTTCGATCATCGACTCTGACACGGCAAGGGAACCAAAAGATAGGGGAGTTTATTATACCTTCCGATCTTCTACTTCCTCCACTTTGAGATTGTGGATTGAATAATATCCGTTGCTTGCGATGGCAACGGGCACGGCAGTGCCATGCCCCCACATTTAATTCACGTTTCGCACAGACTAGGTACCTTGTTCCATATCGAGACTATTGCATGACTGTCGCAACTTCAAAACAACTCCGCCTCGATTTCCCTGTCATTTTATTTATGGCGGCGGTGCATATCGGGGCACTCTTTGCCCTGCTGCCTAGCAACTTTAGCTGGGCAGCCGTGGGTGTCGCTGTTTTCCTGCACTGGGTAACTGGCGGTTTGGGTATCACACTCGGATTTCATCGTCTGGTGACTCACCGCAGCTTTCAGACTCCTAAATGGTTGGAATATTTTTTGGTGACTTGTGGTGCGCTCTCTTGTCAGGGGAGTCCGATCGATTGGGTTGGCATGCATCGAATTCACCACTTAAATTCTGACCAGCCGTCAGATCCCCATGATTCTAATCAGGGTTTTTGGTGGAGTCACATGGGTTGGATGCTCTATGAGATTCCTTGTAGAGATCAAATTGCTCGCTTTACGAAAGACATTTGTGATGATCCATTCTATAAGTTTCTTCACAAAAATTTCTTTCCGATCCAGATCGCATTAGGCGCTGTACTCTATTTAATTGGAGGCTGGCCTTTTGTGGTTTGGGGTGTGTTTGTGAGACTGGTGGCGGTTTTTCACTGCACCTGGTTTGTTAACAGTGCCACTCATAAGTTTGGCTACCAGACTTATGACGCAGAAGATCACTCCAAAAATTGCTGGTGGGTCGCAGTTCTGACTTATGGCGAAGGCTGGCACAACAACCACCACGCTTACCAACATTCTGCCCGTCATGGCATGAAATGGTGGGAAATTGATATGACTTGGATGACGATCCGACTCTTACGATCGCTAGGGTTAGCCACAAAAGTGAAGCTAGCCGGAGAGGAATAGCGTCAACTATTGAAGGATGAATTCACTCTCGATTCATCCTTCAGTATCAGCACTTGATACCAACTCTGTCTGAGGCTGCCTAGGTTGCAGATATTGAAGTTCCTACCTGGTCTAGCTTTTGTATTGTTTTATCCTGTGCAACTTCACAGTGAATTGATCTGAATTGAAAGATGAGCTAGATCATAGAAATAATTGAGAAGTCCTGTCAGGATCGGAATAGAAGTGATGAGAATCTAGGTATGCTGGTTTTGACACAAACAACGGGTGCGACCTTTATTTGATACCCTTAGAGCGCAATGGAAAAGCCATATTGATTCAGCTTGTTCCAGAATTGATCCCAACGGGTTGAGGTTAAGACTAACGCTCTCAAACTC
>NZ_MPPI01000074.1 GCF_001895925.1 Phormidesmis priestleyi ULC007
CTATGAGTTATTGCCAGAAACATCAGAGACCTTTATCTATCTGGCAATGATTCGGATTATGGTCAAGCGCTTGGCGTAAAATTTGACCCGCTACAACTTTTAAAACACCCTCTTAGAGCAGTGTGAAGAGATCGCTGCTTACAACAGTGACAATTACTTACCCTTATTGTGGCGGTTTTACAGTCGCTATCGCAAACTGCTGTTTACGCTCGTCCGCTCGCTTGATATTCGTTCTACAACTCAAGATCAGTCCTTAATGGAAGCCTTGGCGTTTGTGTTGGAACATGAGCACCGCCGGGGTCAGTGGTTATCCGCCAAAACCCTTGATCTCAGTTTCGCCAGCGACTCCTGGCGACGATTGGTGATTGTCAAAAAAGATGGCACAGCCGGTGTGGTGCGGCAACAACTAGAGATTTGTATCTTCACCTATCTCGCCACTGAGCTGAAGACAGGCGATGTCTGTGTTGTTGGCTCAGAATCCTATGCTGATTTTGGAGAACAACTGCTGAGCTGGCAGGAATGTCAACCTCAGTTAAAGTCCTTCTGTCAAGAACTGGGCATTCCCTCTGAGCCAGATGAATTCATCGCTCACTTGACGACTTGGCTGACTCAAACGGCGGTTGAAGTAGACCAGATTTGCAAAGACGGAACGCAAGTGACATTTTCACAGAATGGGGAGCCGGTACTCAAGCGAATCCAAGCACTGCCTCAACCTCTCGGAGCTAGGGAGTTGGAAGCCTTGATCCACCAGCGACTACCTGAACGGAGCATTCTCGATATTCTTGCTAACGTCGAGCACTGGTTGCATTGGACACGGCACTTTGGTCCTGAATCTGGCTCCGAACCCAAACTAGATGACCCATTGGAACGATATATTTTGACAGTCTTTGGTTTGGGATGTAACCTCGGACCCAATCAGACCGCGCGGCATACCAAAGGACGAGTGACTTCTCATCAGTTGTCCTAGGTTCATCGTCGTCACATCAATGCCAAAAAGCTGCAAGCTGCGATGACTGACATGATCAACGCTTACGCTCGGCTCAATTTGCCGAAAATCTGGGGCACGGGTAAACGGGCAGCAGCAGATGGTTGTAAGTTTGAGACCTATGAGAACAATCTATTGTCGGAATATCACATTCGCTATGGTGGCTATGGCGGAATTGCCTATCACCACGTCTCTGATACTTACATTGCTCTGTTCACTCATTTCATTGCCTGTGGAGTCTGGGAAGCGGTCTACATCCTAGACGGACTGCTCAAAAACACGTCTGAGATCCAGCCCGATACCCTACATGCCGATACGCAAGGGCAATCGGCTCCGGTCTTCGGATTGGCTTACTTATTGGGGATTCAGTTGATGCCGCGCATTCGCAACTGGCAAGACTACATTTTCTTACGTCCGGATCAAGATGCAGTTTATGAATACATCGAACCGCTTTTCAAAGGAGTTGTAGATTGGCAGTTGATCCGAACGCATTGGCAGGACTTGATGCGAGTGGTGTTATCAATTCAATCGGGCAAATTAATGCCGTCTACGATCTTGCGTAAACTCAGTACCTACAGCCGCAAGAATAGGCTCTATCAGGCATTTCGAGAGTTGGGGCAGGTGGTACGAACCGTGTTTCTGTTGCAATACATCTCTCAGCGAGATTTGCGGCAGCAGATTACGGCTTGCACGAATGTTGTGGAAGGGTTTAATCAGTTCCTCAGTTGGATGTTTTTTGGCAAAGACGGCATCATCACTGAGAATGACCCGGAGGAGCAAGAGAAGCGGCTCAAATATTTAGATGTCGTCTCTTCTGCGGTCATTCTCCAAAATGCAGTAGACATTTCTTGGGTAGTGCAAACTTTGAGTGCAGAGGGCTACCCGGTAGACCGAGAGGCGTTAGCAGTGCTGAGTCCCTACACGACGAAGCATTTGAAGCGATTTGGAGACTATGTGCTGGATTTGCAGAACATTCCGCAACCACTAGAATCCGCAATCAGTCTGCCGATAGAGAGCGGTGAAAGCCATCTGTGATGAGCGTTCTAGGGTTCCGTGGCACTATTTTACACGTATCTCGGCTCGACCCCAAGAGCACTTCACCCAAGTCGTTTAGATAGGGTTGCCACTGGCTAATAGCTTTAGAGCGAATATCGTCTAACCACTGGTCACGGCATGAGGCAAAGTGAGTCATAAAGCTTGCACCATTGCGCCCAACTTGATAAGAACTGCTTTCGATGCCGTCCATAATTGCGGAAAGGTCAGCACTGGTAGACGTTTCCTTAAGTAACCTCGCCTGAATCATTTGGGCTAACTGATTGGTGCCTGGTAGGGTAATTGATGCCTCTCGCAGCATTAGCCCGTCTGGGCTGTACAGTCTTCCTGATGAGGTGCCACCGCCAAAGTCAATCACGCCATTGACGGCATCAAGCCACTGGTACAGGTCATTCTTGACCCCATAGTTGTAAGCGGCGGTTGCCTCCTCAATCAGCGTCACTTTTGCGATCGTGGTGATCACGTCTTGCCCGTTGCGAGTGTATTCAAAGGTGCCTTGAAGCTTCTGCGATTGGGCGATCGCTTCCCCATTCCGCACGTCTGGAACTGCAATCTTGAGGTTCTCAACTCTCAGAATGCTTTGACCATAGGACGGCTCTAAGGCTGCAAACACAGAATCTTGCATCATTGAGAGCTTGCCTTTATCAAACGCGCTCTTGCCCTTCATCGTCTTGGCTGCGGTGCCAACGGCGTAGAGAGTGCCGTCGCGATGGATGATGACCGTCTCAGCAGAAGGGGCGGGTACGTCTTCCCAGGATGGATCGAACTCTCTGATCACGTTAGGCAGTCGAATCATTGCACCGGACGCTGAGACATATTCGAGGTAGCGGTTGCCAGGGTTGACTAGAATCTCGTGACGGATGGCGGTGCGTGTCGTGATGAGTCTTTGCACTTCGGTTGTAGGGGTCATGGGTCGTTTGTCCTGGTAGGTAAATTCGGCTGATGGTTTGGGGCGTTAAGGCTTTTGATCAGGCAAGCGAACACCTCCGGTGCAGCAAGGCTGTTCGGGGTCAACTTCCCATGTGCCGATGAGGTGTTTCCCATAGCGAGAAACCAGGAGGGCGATCGCGTGAGAAGGTGACGGGCTTTTAGTCACTGCCTGAATTTGATCAACGGTCGATCGGATATCGCTGTCCAGAACAATTCGAGTCGTCATAGGTTTTTGGGGATGGGGCAAAAGCTTTGGGATGGAGGCTAAGGAACGGTTTCGAGTCTCTGCGAATTCCTTAGCGATCCTTTCTTGGAACTCATGGTAACATCAATTCGTTACTTGCAATCACTAAAACGTGATTGATAGGTTACTTTTGGTTCATCCAACAAACCGTGTCGTAACATTAGGGTGAAAATGACAGAGAACACTGGTATGAGTAAGCGGATCGGGCTAACTATTCCCGACGCGATTAACGAGAAGCTAGAACGATGGGCAGAGGCAGAAGGAAGACCCGTTGCCAATCTGTGCAACTTCATCATTGAAAAAGCAGTGAGGGAGGCAGAGGAACGCGGGGATGTTCCAAAGCAAAAAGATATCCCTGCAACTGAGAGCAAGGGAAAATAGGGAGGGCGATCGCCAATGACCAGTCAGCCAGACCCCACGATCGGGATTCAGTACGAACTCAGGCAATTAGCGACGGCAACCACCGAGTTAGCCGAACGAATCAATGACCTGAGAGAAGCCATGACAACTGGCTTTACTGACCTCAAGCAAATCACTCAGCAACAGGCAACCACAGCCCAAACTCAAGCTGAAAGTGTCACGAAGCTGATTTCTCTATTGGAGCGCGATCGTTAATGACACAATCTGCTCTAAAACTTCTGACCTTCGATGACTTCATCACTCGCTATGGAGACAACGATCGTTATGAATTAATTGATGGAGAACTCACCGATATGGAACCGACTGGACCTCATGAAGAGGTTGCTGCCTTTGTTCTCCGCAAAGTGAACGCTGAAATTGATCGCCTTGATATTCGGTGGTTTACGCCCACTCGGTGCCTAATTAAGCCGCTCGGAACTTCGACTGCTTTTCGTCCTGATGCCGTTGTGCTGGATAAAGCTGAAATCGTTAAAGAACCCCTGTGGCAAAACGAGCCTGTAATCACCTTGGGTACTTCCATCAAGCTCGTTGTAGAGGTTGTCAGCACTAATTGGCAAAACGATTACGCTCGGAAAGTAGAAGACTACAGCACGATTGGCATTCAAGAATACTGGATCGTTGACTACTTGGGGCTAGGAGGGCGCGACTTCATAGGCAACCTAAAACAGCCCACGATTTCAATTTATTGTCTGGCAGAGAGGGGATATCGCTATCAACCCCCAACTCAATTTAGAGGTGGAGATCGGGTCATCTCTCCTACATTCCCAGACCTGCAACTGACGGCTGAACAAATTTTGAGGGCGGGGCTATGACGCAACTACTCGACAAAACTACAGACCATCGCACGGTTCTACAAGGGAACTGGGAGCATTTCACACACCTCCAAAAAGGCTATGAGGAAATCTCTCGTGCCAAGCTGACTTACTACGATGGAACGATCGAGATTTTTATGCCGGGTGAGGATCACGCCACGTTTACACACGTCATCGGTTTTCTACTCAGCATCTATTTAATTGATCAGGGAATCGCATTCAAACCCACGGGTGATAAGACACAGGAAATTGAGGGCGTTGTTTCGACGCAAGCCGATCAAAGCTACTGGCTTGAGAGACAGAAGAAAATCCCTGATCTGTCGATCGAGGTTGTCTTTACCAGTGGCAACACTGCGAAACTTCCTAAATATCGAGCGTTAGGCGTGTCTGAAGTGTGGTTCTGGGAAGATGGCACGTTAGCGCTCTATCACTTGAGAGAGGGTGGTTATCAACGCATCGATCGCAGTGAGCTACCAGGGTTAGAGGGTTTAGATCTAGACCTGCTAAAGCGCTGCATCCTCATCGGAGAAACCGATCTAGGTCAGGCGTTGAAGCTGTTTCGAGGCGTGTGACCTAGATCGCGTGTCCGGTTTCGTTGTGTGTCCGGTTTTTGGATGGGGCGATAGAGGATGTAGAGTTTGTAGAGGTAGCGATCGAGGGTTGGGCGCGATAGAGGATTGGAACCAAACACCACGAAACACCACGAAGCACCATGAAGTGACACAAACGCCACAAATGCCACACAATGTATTACAAAATAAGCCTACGAACTAAATCCATCCAACTTTCTGCACGGTCGAAGGTTGAATGGTGCAGAAAGCATTTACTTGTCTCCAAACCCAGGTAACGGAAATAGTGATACTACCTTTTAATTATTATAAAAAGTCTTCTTTTTTTCATAAAAAGTTCTCTTTTTACCTACCTAACAACGCGCCAATGCTGTTTGCTGACTTGACAGGGTGACTAAATACTTTCACACCCTATCAGGGATTACAGTAAGGCTTTCTCTCTCAAACGCTGCAAGCCAAGCCGTCAAAATGTCAACGGGCAAGCTGCCACTTTGATAAATCTACTTGTCATGTTGATTTATCACTGTACACACTTTTTGGAATTCCTGAATTCTGGCAAAAATTGCTGTTAGGTATGTCGGATAGTCGTACAGCTTGGCGATGCGAGAAGGCAGCAGTCGGTAAGACGCTTAATTTTTGTAATTTCACCGATCGTAACGATCTCTAAATGTACTTTTGGCTCTATGATCTCTACAAACTTGCAAGACCGGATTTATAACAAAATCATCATGGAATATCGTTTCTACGCGCTGCTAAATCAACGAATCCCGAAGTCGCTTGAGGCTGGACTCAAACAAGAAGCTGACGAGAGCGACGAAATCTTAGCCGATGTCATTCGGGACTGTCTCTATCGGGGTCTAACCGATCGACAAAGATTGAGACGGAAACTCGCCAAACAAGAAACCCCTCCACAACTGGTGAACAGTCGGTAGAGGGGTTTCTCGTTTTTGTAAACCTAAAAGCGTTCACGCCTCAGAAACTAGAGCGCTTTTAGACCACTAGCCACAGATCGAATCTGTGTGACAGATTCTATGCACGATATTAGCTCACGCTCAGACAGTTTTAATAAACTTTTTTCTCGCTTCTGCCCACCATTCTACAGCATAGAACCGTTACAGGGCAAGAGTCTTAAGTTTCAGTGGATACTAGAAAACGAAAAATGTGCGATCGTTCTTGCACGATTTCTTGATCGCTTCATCGCGTTCCTCCAAGATTTCGGTTTTTGCAAGCTGAAACGATCGAGAAATTGCAGCATTGCGACGCGCTGGCGAAGACAAAAATCGCACTCCTTCACGTTGAGATCGTGCCGCAGCGCGTCGCAAGAAAAGCAGCGGTACGCAGCCAGCACCGAAAAATTACGCGCGTACCAGAACTGCAAAACTTTTACAGGTAAGGGCTTACGGGCATTTCTGCTAGTGCGTACTGCGATTTCTTGGCGCGTCCTTGCGTACCGCTTCAGCCTCAAAAAATCAGCACAAATCGAGCGTGAAGCGGGGCGACCAACTGGCTATCAAGAGCGCAGTTTTTGGAGGTGGATAAAGCCGTTTCCTGACAGCGAGATCGTGCTTCTTGAAGACGCGGCATTCCTCCAAACAGGAGGTGCGTCATGAGTGCATCTATCCTTCAAACGACCCCCACTTTAGAGACTTTTTCGCAGAGATTTGAGCATGAGTGCATCGTGGGCAGCGAGATCGATTCTTGCCTCTATAGCGCGGCGATCGAGATCGTTGAGGACACCGGATATTTTGAGCCGAACGAGTTCTTAGGACAGAAAGTTTCTCGTCAGTGGCAAACCCACAAACCCCACAACTACAGAGCTTTGGCGGTTTTCCTCAACGAAGACGATGACCCCTGGCAAGCCAAGCCAGAGCATCCAAGAGTTAATCACAAGACGGGCAAAGAGCAAAAATACGAGTCGATTAAAGGCAGAGGTGCGAGGGCTTTTACGCCTCCCGTCACTGTCGGAATCTATCGAAAAATCACCGAACGCAACAGCATTGCTCAAGAGGATTTATGGCTAAAACTTTTAGTAGAAGCCGCAAGGCAGAACGAGCTAGACACGCTGCTTCAGAAGTGGAGCGGATCTGGAGCCAGCCAGTTAACGATCGAGCGTGGCGCGATAGCGGGGATGGGCTTTTCGTCCTCCTCCTCAAAGAACTTTATCCAGAATCAAGCCTTAGAGAAGCTGCAAAAACTCTTGCAGCCGAACACCCAGGAATTGCATTCACTCCAGCAAGGCAACCCTACACAGGAAGTCCTTGCAGCGCTATGCTGCTTTGTCGCGAATTTGCCATCCCGAACCCGCGTCCCGAATTTCTGGAAGTGGTTAGAACAGCGCGTTGATATCCCTCTAATTCTGACTGAGGGCGGTAAGAAATCGCTCTGTCTGCTGTCTCAAGGCTATGTCGCGATCGCGCTCTACGGGGCACGGGGCGGTGTGGTAGAGAACGAGGTTATCGGTGGCGAAAAGGTTCGCAAATTGAAGCCCGAACTCATTCACGATCTGCAACGGTTCGCAGTTCCCAAGCGCTCGATTACGATCGCGCTTGACCAAGACGATCGCATCAAAACTATAGCAATCCTAAATCAGTTGTAAGATGAAGGCTGAGTGGGTCGTGACCCCTGATGACAACCGTGAAAGATGGTATGCAAGATCTGCTTAGCTTTATCAACCAAACCGATGATG
>NZ_MPPI01000008.1:0-18680 GCF_001895925.1 Phormidesmis priestleyi ULC007
CTGATTCTGCCCTCCCATTACTGGTTGAACATTCCAAGGCGGACATCTGCCTGAACACTGACAGGGAAGGGCTTTTGAAGTCCTTCCAACTCCCCCGAACGACTTCGAGTCGCACGTCTAACTATTATTTCTGCCGTTTGAACTCCTGCCAATCAGCATAATATGCTTTATAAGAAGATTATGCCGTGTAGAAACCGGATAACTCCTACTTTTTAAGGTTCTATACCGAATCTTCACAGTATAACTCCTCTATTTCGGCAGTTATACTGAGCGGTTTTCAGATTTCTCGCTTCTAGGCTTGCTGAATCAATCGCCCAAAATTCCCCAATCGACGAACCCATCAAATAATTCGTTATCTCGATCGAGTCCCGCCTTAGCTAAACTGAGTTATCTCAAGCCAAAATCAAGTTGACAAAGGCACTTCCTGAGTTTCAGTTTAGCGTGATATGGAACTTGGACTGCCACCAGATCCCCAAGTGGCTATTTCCCCTAATTTGGCACCAATTCATGTGCTAGGAATTAAATCTTGGCTGCTATCTGCGTGCGCTGATATGTTCTGTATGATTTGCTCGTTAGAGATCTCCATTACTCTGGCTTCTTAGTCACATCTTTTAAAACTTTAGAAATTAATATTTTCAACTGAGGGACATCTTCCTGAACTGCTTTCCAGATGATTTCTACGTCTGTATTGAAATAATCATGAATTAGTTTATCTCGCATTCCAGCAATATCTCGCCAGGGAACATCAGGATATTGGCTTCTGACTGAATTTGGGATTCGCTTTACCGCTTCCCCAATAATTTCGATCGCTCTTGAAACTGCAAACACTTTCTCTAAACTCTGCGAGAACACTTCAAACTCAACGCCTGTTGTAAACTGCTCGATCGCAGCTACAGCATCTAAAATATCCTGTAAGTAGTCCTCAACTTGCCGTCTGGTCACAGGTAAACGACCTCTGCCAAAATCCGCTCCCCAATGCGTGGCTTTAGCCCAGACTTGTGTACCAAATCGACTTTGACACCCAGATTATCGCTGAGATAGTTTTCTAAATTGACAAACTTTAATAGGCTCGGTGTCTCCGAAAACTCTACCAGCACATCTACATCGCTGGCTTCCGTCTGCTCCTGCCTGACATAGGAGCCAAAAACCCCTAATTCTTGAACTTTGTAACGTTCTTGCAACAACGACTTGTGTTGCCCAAACCACTGCTTGATTTCCTCTAGTGTTTTCATAGGCTCTATCTCCCCCTCAAAGTAAGTACAGTAGGTGATGTGCAACTAATTCACCCTCATCCCAACCCTTCTCCCTAGGGAGAAGGGCTTTCAGATTCTTTCTGGTTCCCTCTCCTAAGGGAGAGGGCTAGGGTGAGGGCAGTATTTTCAAGCATTTGAGAGAAGTTGCACATCGCCTTACAGTGCAAGATATAGCTTACCCTGCTCTGTTTCGGGAGATAAATGGTGTATCAATAGACACTCAACCTTTTTAGCTTTTACTGGATAAATATAAATATGTTGCTGCTTCTAGGTTTGCTGAATCGATCGCCCAAAATTCCCCCATCAACAAAGCCACCCAGCAATTCCTGATCTCGATCGAGCTTTGCATTAGCTAAACTGAGTTGTCTCAAGCCAGAATCGAGTTGACGAACGCGCTTCCTTTGTCGCGCTATTGCTTAACTAAGTTGACGAACGCGCTTCCTTAGTTTCAGCTTCGTGTTATCGAGTTGACGAACGCGCTTCCCTAGTTTCCGCTTTGTGTGATCGAGTTGACGAACGCGCTTCCTTAGTTTCAGCACTCCGATACTTAGTTACAGATTGAGACTCCAGAAGTTCCACAGATTAGATCGAGAGTCAATCACTCGATCGGGGAACTCTGAAACTGTTCAATCAAAGATCTAAGAGAGGGTCTCTATTCATGCCTGGACTCGGAAAACGAACTTCATCTCATCTTGAGAAGGCAAAAACACGCCTATCTGCCATCAGATCCATCAGTTCCAGCTTAGACATGGGCAAAGGACTATCCATTCAAGCCTATTCAGCGTTAGTCGAGAAAACCCGTCAGCGAGTGGATGCTTACAATGCAACCGTAGCGATGCTAGATGCCGATCGCGTGGTGATGCAAGAAGCCGAGAAAGAACTGCAAGAACTCACCGAGAAAATGTTGCTGGGGGTTGCGATCGAATTCGGGAAAGACAGCCCCGAATACAAGATTGCAGGCGGCATTCGCAAGAGTGAGCGGAAACGACCCGATCGTAAAAAAGCGAATCAGTCAGAACCGCACCCTGCACTTAGCTAAGAAGACCTCAAACATCTGGTGTTTCTAACCCATCGGATGTTTTTTCCATAAATTCTCTAGACTCTTACCAGGACGATAAAAGTACTGCCTCCAACTACGATCGAAGCAACACAACGTTCTTGGTCAGCGGTTGCCGATAACCTTTGCAGCTTTCAATCTGCCTAAGATGCTTTTAGGATGGTCAGGCGGAAGCTTTCTGCCTAGTTTTTGATTTCGGATTTGATCTCTTCATAGACTCGTCCTTTCCAAGCGCCGCCTTTGCCTTGCCAGTGACGACGGGCTGAGTCGATCGTCATTAACGTGTAGAGAAACGCGATCGCAGGCAAACAACCTGCCAACCAAAACGAACACCGATAAAAGCGAATAATCGGAAAGTAAGCCAAACTCATCAGCAAATAGGCAAGAAAGCTAGGAAGGGCGATCGACCATTGCCCCGCAAACAATCCAAAAACGAATCCCACAGGTGGAACGAGATAAATGAGGCTCATTCCAAATACCGTTCCGACGAGCAATAGCGGCGAGTAATTTAATTGAGTGAACGCCGATCGCGCCACCATTGTCCAGATCGTTTCTAGCGAGTCATAGGGACGTAGGCTTCGAGTCGAGTCTGACAATCCTAGCCAAATTCGTCGTGACCCACTCGACTTAATCGCCTCCGCTAACGCACAATCGTCAATTAATGCTTGTCGAATTGCTTGAATGCCGCCAATCCGAGTCAGTGTTTCCCGACGAATTAGACTACATCCGCCTGCCGCACCCGCGATCGCGTTCCCTGGCTCATTCACCCACCGAAACGGATAAAGCTTCTCAAAAAAGAAGACAAACGCTGGAATCAGCAGTTTTTCCCACACGCTCTGACAGCGTAATCGCACCATTAAAGAGACGAGTTCGCGATCGTCCTCAACGGCTTTGGCAACTAGCTGGGAGAGATTAGCGCGATCGTGTTCGATATCGGCATCGGTTAGCAGAAAATAGTCAGGTTCTAGCGTCATCGCTTTTTGGACTCCTTGATCTAATGCCCAAAGTTTCCCTGTCCATCCGGGTGGCAACAGTGCTGCCGAGAGAATGTGTAGCTGATCAGATTTGCCTAGCGTCTCAGCCGTCTCTCTGGCAATCTCAGCCGTGCGATCGGTGCTGTGATCATCGACTAAAAAGAGATTGAGAACACCGGGATAGTCTTGAGTGAGGAGCGATCGTAACGTCACAGGCAACAAATCCGCTTCGTTGCGGGCGGGGATGATGACGCAGACAGAAGGGTATTGATCAAAGGGCAAAGATTGGGCAGATAAGCGCTGATCGGTGCGCCAAAATTGACCGCGAAAGCAGAATAAATAAATCCAAATCGTCAGAGAAAGTAGCGCCAATCCTGCAAAAATCTCACTCATTATTGTTGGGGAAAGTTGGTTGCCATCTTGCAAAACTCTGATTTTAGAACGCAAAATACAAAGATTGTGGTTTTTGGGGTGAACGGTTCAATATGCAAGAACGAAATAGGGTGACGAATTCTCAACTGGATGGGGCGATCGCTGCCAGTCAAAATTATCTGCTCTCAACTCAAAACCCTGAAGGCTATTGGTGGGCAGAACTCGAATCGAATGTGACGATGACCGCAGAAGTTGTGTTGCTGCATAAAATCTGGGGCACCGATCAGACTCGCCCGATGTATAAGGCAGAGAAGTTTTTACGATCGCAGCAGCGCGATCACGGCGGCTGGGAATTGTTCTACGGCGACGGTGGTGAACTCAGCGTAACCGTTGAAACCTACATGGCGTTAAAGCTACTAGGTGTCGCGATCAACGATCCAACAATGGTGAAAGCGAGAGAATTTATCTTGGCGCGGGGCGGTGTGGCTAAAACTCGCGTGTTCACAAAGTTTCACCTGGCGTTGATTGGCTGCTATCCCTGGAGTGGGTTGCCGTCGATTCCGCCAGGGTTGATGTTGTTGCCGTCATTGAAGTTGGAGATTCCCAATCCGTTTGGGTCTGAGCCGCTGTTTTCAGCTTCGACGTTTAGCATTTATGAATTGTCTAGCTGGGCGAGAGGCAGCACCGTTCCGTTGATGATTGTGTTCGATCGCAAGCCCGTTTTTCTCGTCGATCGACCGATCACGCTTGACGAACTTTACGCGGATGGGATTACAAACACTAATTTTGATCTGCCTCGCAAATCAGACTGGACAGATCTATTTGTTGACTTAGATAAGGTCTTCAAAGTAGCTGAAAACTGGAACCTGATGCCCTTTCGAGAAGCAGGACTCAAAGCCGCAGAACAATGGATTCTAGAACGACAGGAAGCTTCTGGTGATTGGGGCGGGATCATTCCTGCAATGTTGAATTCCCTGTTGGCGTTGCGTTGCTTAGATTATGATGCGGCTGATCCAGTTGTCGAACGCGGCTTAAATGCGGTCGATCGTTTCTCGAATCAGACAGATCACACGTTCAGCGTTCAGCCTTGCGTTTCACCTGTTTGGGACACAGCATTGGTGATGCGATCGCTCGTTGATTCTGGGATGACTCCCAATCATCCGGCTCTCGTTCGCGGCGGCGAGTGGCTGCTCGAAAAACAGATTTTAGATTATGGCGATTGGGCCGTCAAAAATCAGCGCGGCAAACCGGGGGCCTGGGCATTTGAGTTTGAGAATCGCTTCTATCCTGACGTGGATGATTCTGCGGTTGTGGTGATGGCGTTAGCGGCGGTGGATTTGCCCAATGAGCGCTTAAAAAACCAAGCGATCGTCCGCGCCGTTAACTGGATTATCACGATGCAATGCAAACCTGGAGGCTGGGCGGCATTCGACTTAGATAACGATCAAGACTGGCTTAATGCTCATCCTTATGGCGATCTCAAAGCCATGATCGATCCCAATACGGCAGACGTGACAGCGCGAGTGTTAGAGATGTTTGGACGATTGCCAGACCCTCATCTAGACGCAAATCGCCTCGATCGGGCCCTCACCTACTTAAGGCAAGAACAGGAAAGCGATGGCTCCTGGTTTGGGCGTTGGGGCGTGAACTATATCTATGGCACCAGTGGCGTTTTGGCTGCGCTTTCGTTAGTTGCGCCTACTCATAAATCAAGTCTCGATCGTGGGGCAGCTTGGTTAGTAAAACGTCAAAACCCTGATGGCGGCTGGGGCGAAACCTGCGCCAGCTACCAAGATTCTTCACTCAAAGGCAAGGGAAACAGTACAGCTTCTCAGACTGCTTGGGCATTGATTGGGTTGCTGGCTGCCGGGGAAACGACGCATCAGTTTGCCTGGAATGCGATCGACCACGGCATCACCTACCTGCTCACCACTCAACGAGAAAACGGCACCTGGAACGAAGACCACTTCACAGGTACAGGCTTTCCGGGTCACTTCTACTTGAAGTATCACCTTTATCAGCAGCACTTTCCCCTCACCGCACTCGGACGATATCGGGAAATCAACCAGAATTTCCTAAAATCTCAGCCCGACTCCGCCTTGAAGTGACGCAGCCGCACCACCGCGCTTATAAGCATCAAACGAGATAATCGCATTGCCAAAAACGACGACATTGCTGTTAGGAAGCGCATAGTCAATGCCCGGTTGAATCGCAAAACTCGTTTGATTGCCAACTGGAGTGTCGCCCCCGATCGGAATGGATACCCCTGCGCCAATATAAGCATCAGTCTGCCAGTTGAGGGGAATATCATAAGAAACGGTCGGCACGATCGCCACATTGCTGCCGACCAGTGCCTGTGCTCTGACTGAAACCGGAGCCGTCAAAAACTTATATCGACCTGCAATCACCGCCGAAATTTTGTGTTCGCGGTCTGCTCCACGGGTCAAGCCAAACGAAGGACCAATGCCCACATAGCTACCATAAGCGGCTTGTGCAGAGGCAGGAGCTTGAGCGCCAAAGGCAAGCCCAACGCTGATTGCAGCAACGCTTACAACTGCACCGATTTGCAAAAACGTAGGATTAAACTGTTTCATTAGACGACTCCTCAGTGACCAGACGGCGATGTGATTGCAATCGAATATTTAACTGTACGATCGTTGACCTTCGCGAATCAACTAATAAATACCCAAAATCGCTATTTCATGATACTCAACAACTTGGGATGGAAGTACATTTGCCCCTGATTAAGCCTGAGAAACGTTGGCGCATGGCGTAGACTTTGGACAGTGAAAGAGTCTAACGTCTCCCGGTTGAAAAACTGTGCAGCTAAATCAGGTCATTATTATTCATAAGTCGGGCGACCCGCTCAGTCGGCGATGGGCCGAGCGGTGTGCCCAAGCGTTAGAAAAACGCCATTGTCGAGTGTTGTTAGGGCCGAGCGGGCCGAATGACAATCCCTATCCCGTGTTTTTGGCATCGGTGCAGCAGTCGATCGACCTCGCGATCGTCCTCGGTGGCGATGGCACTGCCCTGACGGCTGCTAGAAATTTGGCGGCCGACAAAATTCCCATTCTCGCGGTCAACGTCGGCGGACATTTGGGATTTCTCACCGAATCGTCTGAAGATTTCAACACCGAAACGGTTTGGGATCGACTGTCAGAAGATCGGTTTGCTGTGCAGCGCCGCATGATGCTTCAAGCTAGTATTTTTGAAGGCAACCGGACAAACTTAGAGCCAGTCAGCGATCGCTATCTGGCACTGAATGAAATGTGCATTAAACCTGCCTCTGCCGATCGCATGATCACCGCGATTTTAGAGATGGAGATCGATGGTGAAGTCGTCGATCAATATCAGGGTGATGGCTTGATTGTGGCAACTCCTACAGGTTCGACCTGCTACACCGTAGCGGCAAACGGCCCAATTATTCACCCCGGCATGAACGCGATCGCCGTTACACCGATCTGTCCTTTGAGTTTGTCGAGTCGTGCGATTGTTTTGCCGCCTGGATCTGTGGTGAGCATTTGGCCGCTGGTCGATCGAGACATCAACACAAAGCTGTGGATGGATGGCGTTTTAGCAACCTCGATCTGGCCGGGTCAGCGCGTTGATATTCGCATGGCAGATTGCGATGCTCAATTTATTATTCTCAGAGAAAACTATTCTTATTACCAAACGCTGCGAGAAAAGCTGCAATGGGCAGGGGCCCGAATTCACTACAGCAACAATCACCGCAATTAGGTTTAGCTATCACAATCTAGACCTCAAATCGGAAAACTTTTGCGATTCTATGAGGCTTGATGCGTGAATCCACTAGAATAGCTAATCGAGGAATTGCTTGAAAAGATGTCAGGATAAGTGTGTATGATTCCTGATTTCCAGAACTCTAGCCCCTCTCTGACCCCATCATCCACTGAGTTTTTATGCCCAAGGTTCTTGTTTCCGATCCCATTGATCAAGTTGGGATCGATATTCTGTCCCAGGTTGCCCAGGTTGATGTCAAAACTGACTTAACGCGTGAGCAACTGGTCGAAATCATTTCTGAGTATGATGCGTTGATGATTCGCTCTGGGACTCGTGTCACTCAAGAAGTGATCGAGGCAGGAACTCAACTCAAAATTATCGGGCGCGCCGGGGTAGGTGTCGATAACGTAGACGTGACTGCTGCCACGCGCAAAGGCATTGTGGTCGTCAACTCTCCAGAAGGCAACACGATCGCAGCCGCCGAGCACACGATCGCGATGATGATGGCCCTGTCGCGCTACATTCCCGATGCCAACCAGTCAGTAAAGGGCAACAAGTGGGATCGCAAAAGCTTCACGGGCGTTGAAGTTTATAAGAAAACGCTCGGTGTCGTCGGTTTAGGCAAGATCGGGACTCATGTTGCGACGGTTGCCAAAGCAATGGGCATGAAGCTGCTGGCGTTTGACCCATTTATTTCTCACGAACGGGCAGAGCAGATCGGCTGTCGTCTTGTCGAGTTAGATGTGTTGTTCCAGCAAGCCGATTACATCACGCTCCACATTCCTAAAACGGCAGAAACGACTCATTTAATTGGGGCAGCCGCGATCGCCAAGATGAAGCCCACCGCTCGGATCATCAATTGTGCACGAGGCGGAATCATTGACGAAGCCGCTCTAGCAGAGGCCCTGAAAGCGGGCAAGATTGCCGGAGCCGCGATCGACGTATTTGAATCCGAACCCTTAGGCGAATCCGATCTGAGATCCTTGGGTAGAGAAATCGTGCTCACCCCACACTTAGGAGCCTCGACCGAAGAAGCTCAGGCAAATGTGGCGATCGATGTTGCCGAACAAATTCGTGATGTGCTGCTGGGGTTGCCTGCGCGATCTGCGGTCAACATCCCCGGTTTGCGTCCTGATCTATTAGAGCAATTAAAGCCTTATCTGCAACTGGCAGAAACCCTCGGCAACCTAGTCGGGCAACTCGTCGGCGGACGAGTCGAATCCTTAAACATTGGGCTGCGGGGAGAACTGGCAACTAATCAAAGTCAACCGATCGTGGTGGCGGCGCTTAAAGGGTTACTGTCTCACGCGCTGCAAGAACGAGTCAATTACGTCAATGCCAGCATTGAGGCAAAAGAGCGCGGCATTCGGGTGATTGAGACTCGTGATGCGTCTGTCAAAGACTACACAGGCTCTCTTCATCTGTCGGCTAAAGGCGCGTTGGGTGAACATTCTGTCACGGGTGCGTTGCTAGGCGACAACGAAATTCGCGTCACTAGCATTGATGATTTTCCGGTTAACGTGCCTCCCAATCGTCACATGCTGTTCACCTTGCACCGCGACATGCCAGGAATCATCGGCAACATTGGGTCTTTGCTGGGCAGATTTAATGTGAACATTGCCAGTATGCAAGTCGGTCGCAAAATTGTGCGCGGCGATGCGGTGATGGTGTTGAGCATTGATGACCCGCTTCCCGAAGACATTTTAGATGAGATCAAAAAGGTGTCAGGCATTCGAGACGCTTATACGGTCACGCTTTAGGGAGGGTAGAGGGTGATTTGCCCTTCACCCTTCGCCCTTCACCTGTGAGAGATATGGCAAATAGCTGGTGGGAAATTCAAGTTTTGTGTGACACGTCGCTTGATGAAGTGGCATTTTGGCGGCTCGAAAAGTTTGGCTGCCGAGGCACTTCTAGCGAGATTAAGGGTTCTTCGTGTCGGGTTTCTGCCTATTTGCCGCAACAACAAGCCCAATTGCTAGATCTATCGGCGTTGTCTCTATTAATGCGGCAAGACGCGCTCTGTGTCGGTCTGCCGCTGCCGATCGTGCAGTGGAGCTTGATTGATGAAGAAGATTGGGCAAGTAGCTGGAAGGTTCACTGGCAACCGCAGAAAGTCGGCGATTGCTTCTGGATCAACCCCGCTTGGCTACCCGCTCCGCAAGGAGACGATCGCATCATCATCCAGTTAGAACCGGGAGTCGCGTTTGGCACCGGGGATCACGCTACGACTCAGCTTTGTCTTGAAGCGTTGGAGATGCGGTTTAGTGACAATCCTCAAAATACTGTGATTGCGGATGTGGGCTGCGGTTCAGGAATTTTGTCAGTCGGGGCGATTCTTCTAGGGGCGAGTAAAGTCTATGCCGTAGACACCGACCCACTCGCAGTCAAAGCAAGCCGAGAGAATATTGAGCTAAATGGGATTGACCCCAAGCGGATGATCGTCGCGGAGGGCAGTGTTAAGGAACTAGAGGCATTGATTAAAGAGCCGATCGATGGATTGGTGTGCAATATTTTGGCGGAAGTGATTATCGATTTGATTCCGCAGTGGACGACGATCGTCAAGCTATCAACCTGGGGCATTTTGAGCGGCATCTTATTAGAACAAGCTAAACCCGTTGCTGACACGCTCGAAGAAAATGGCTGGATTGTGGCAGCGCTGTGGAAACGTGGGGATTGGTGTTGTTTGAATATTCGGCGATCGTGATTCCACTTCAGTTCGACGAGGTTTTTCGCTTCGTTTTGAGCGGCTTCCCGGATTTACAATCGTAGCAACAAATCCACAAGAGGGCACGGCAATGCCATGCCCCTACGAAATTGGGGTTAACCTTCGCGTAGTTTTTCTAAAACGCTGCGATCTTCTAGGGTTGAGGTGTCGCCCGAAATCGCGTTGCCACTGGCAAGATCTCGCAGTAGACGACGCATGATTTTGCCCGATCGGGTTTTGGGCAACGCATCGGCAAATCGGATTTCTCCTGGACGAGCGATCGCGCCAATTTCTAGCACAACGTGCTTCTTCAACTCTTTTGCAAGCTCGTCGCTGGGTTGATAAGTGCCTTCGAGCGTGACAAAGGCGACAATATCCTGTCCCTTAATCTCGTCGGGTTTGCCCACCACTGCGGCTTCTGCAACAGCAGGATGAGACACCAGAGCCGACTCAACTTCCATCGTGCCTAAGCGGTGTCCGGCGACGTTGATCACATCATCGACGCGACCCATCACCCAAAAATAGCCATCTTCGTCGCGCCGCGCACCATCGCCTGCAAAGTAGGTGTACTGACCGTCTTTAACCGGAATGTGCTGCCAATAGGTGCGACGGAAGCGATCGGGATCACCAAACACCGTCCGCATCATTCCAGGCCAAGGATAGCGGACTGCTAAATATCCGCCTTCATTCACGCCGACTGAATTGCCGTCTAGATCCACCACGTCTGCCAAAATGCCAGGAAAGGGCAGCGTCGCCGATCCAGGCTTGGTCGGAATCGCCCCCGGAAGCGCAGTGATCATGATGCCGCCTGTTTCGGTTTGCCACCACGTATCGACGATCGGGCACTTTTCGCCCCCAATCACTTTGTGATACCACATCCAGGCTTCGGGGTTAATAGGTTCGCCGACGGTGCCCAAAAGTCGCAGTGAAGACAGATCGCGATCGTTGGGATGCTGATCACCCATTTTAATAAAGGCCCGAATCGCGGTCGGCGCAGTGTAGAAGATGCTGACTTTGTGTTTTTCAATCACATCCCAAAAGCAGCCGGGATTTGAGGCGCGTGGGGCACCTTCATACATAACGCTGGTTGCGCCGTTAGAAAGCGGCCCGTAAACGACATAGCTGTGTCCCGTGATCCAACCCACGTCGGCGGTGCACCAAAAGACATCCGTTTCTTGAAGGTCAAAAATCCATTTGGTGGTCATGTGGACATAGAGGTTATAGCCACCTGTGGTGTGAACTACGCCCTTCGGTTTGCCCGTGCTGCCCGAAGTGTAGAGAATGAACAGCATGTCTTCACTGTCCATTGGTTCGGCGGGGCAATCGGCAGAGACAGTTTCTTTTAAGTCGTGCCACCAAAAATCACGATCGCGCTGCATCACAATTTCCTGTCCCGTGCGTTTGGCAACCAGCACTTTCTCAACGGGCACCCGGTCATCGGCTAAAGCTTTATCAACCTGCTCTTTAAGCGGCACGATCGCATCTTTGCGCCAGCCTCCATCGGCAGTGATCACAACTTTAACCTGACAATCAATCAAGCGATCGCGCAACGCCTCAGCGCTGAATCCCCCAAAAATGACGGTATGAGGGGCACCAATTCGGGCACACGCCAGCATCGCGATCGCCGCTTCAGGAATCATCGGCATATAGAGCGCCACCCGATCGCCCTTCTGCACACCCATTTGCTTAAGGACGTTGGCAAACTTGCAGACTTCTACATGCAGTTGAGCGTAGGTGAGCGTGATCGAATCTCCGGGTTCACCTTCCCAGACGATCGCGGGTTTATCGCGACGATCGGGGGTCAGATGCCGATCTAAACAGTTGTAGGAAAGATTGGTTTTGCCGTTCACAAACCACTTTGCAAACGGTGGATTGCTCCAATCGAGTACAGTATCCCAGGTTTGAAACCAGTGCAATTGCTGTGCGAGGTCTGCCCAAAACTTTTGCGGGTCGGCTTGGGCACGATCGTAAAGTGCCTGATAGTCTTCTAGGCTTTTAATCTGCGCGTTTTGAGAAAATTCAGCACTGGGCGGAAAGAGTCGCGTTTCTTGCAAGATAGATTCAATGCTCGATTCAGACATTGTGTTTCGTGGGGTGGCGGAGTCAAGAGTTTAGATCGTCTTAGAAAAACGATACTGGTTTCTTGGCGGCGATCGACGAAAGGGAATCTTGAGTTTGATTACAATTAGCATAAATCAACTGATGCTGTGGCTATGAACGCACCCACTCTTGAATCAAAGCTGACCCTTGCGGCGTTTCTAAAACAACCAGAAACGAAACCCGCTTCAGAATTCATCAATGGAGAAATCATTCAAAAACCTATGCCTCAAGGAGAACACACCTTAATTCAAATTGAGCTTTGCAAAGCTATTGACCAAGTGGTGCAGCCTCAGAAAATTGCGAAGGCGTTTCCAGAGTTGCGATGTACGTTTGGCGGAGTCTCGATCGTCCCAGATATCTCCGTCTTCCGTTGGCAGAGAATCCCAACTCAGCCGTCTGGACGGATTGTGAATCGCTTTGAGATTCAACCAGATTGGGCGATTGAAATTTTATCTCCTAATCAGAATTCAACAAAAGTCCTCAGAAATTTGCTGCCCTGTTCGCAGCATGGCACCGAGTTAGGCTGGTTAATTGCCCCCGAAGATGAAACGGTGTTTGCGGTGTTTCCGGGGCAGCGCGTTGAAGTGTTTGAAGGAACTGCCTCGTTACCGATGATTGAGGGAGTTGATTTAGCGTTAACGGTTGAGCAGATCTTGAGTTGGTTGACGTTTAGTCAAACAAGCAATTGCAGCCTCTCTAGTTTCATCTTTGACGGATGGCGCGTTGCTTTGGCAAGTTGCCTGTGAGTATTTAGCAGCAAGCCGAAAATTGGAGCCGTTAGGGTATAACCGAGCAAAAGCCTATCAGTACAATCTGTGATCTACAGCAGGTTTGGTACACCGCGCTTCCTTTGTGGAATGTGATCGATCGAGCAGAGAATTTGATGAGTCGTTACAGTCTGTCGCATTGGGATTCGATGCTTGTTGCGGCTTGCTTGGAAGTTAATATACAAACCCTTTACACCGAAGATTTAGGATATTCAAGCATTGATGGAATGGCGATCGTCAACCCATTCAAAATGATTTGAGTTCGCAGCAGTCCAACAATGCTTAGGTAGTTGCTCAAGCTTTTGCAGGCTTTAAAACCAACCATCCGACAAAAAAGAACGTCGCGGTAAACAACTGTACAATCTCTAGCGCAGAAAGATAGCCATCAGAGAGAGTCGCGATCGAGCGATCGGCAATTCCAAATAGCCAGGAGGAGACACCCAAGATCCAAATCCCATTTTTGAGACTCATTAGAAACGCCATCAGGTCAGAAGTTTGGGGAGTCATATCAGTCACTTTTTGGCTATGCCAGATAGGTAAGTCAGTGAATTGATTGGGTTATCCACCGCTTGGTTTCATACATATTAAGAAATATTTCTACTTCTTGCCATATTTCTCCAGATATACATCTTGATTCTCTGACATGGATAAAAAGTTTGTCATCAACGCTTTTGCTACGATCTGAAAACACGTCTCTCACTGTCTCGCCGTTACCCTGATTCAGATGACCTATGCCATTGACTTTGGAACCAGCAACACTGTCGTCACTCGCTGGAATCCGGCAACTCAACAGCCAGAAACTTTATTTCTACCGGGTGTTTCGCTTCGAGTTGGACAAAGCCCACCGCTGATTCCCAGTTTGCTCTATGTTGAAAACGCCAAACAAGGAGCCGTCATCGTTGGGCAACAAGTGCGCGATCGGGCCCTCGATTTAGCCACCGACTCTCGATTTTTTCGCAACTTTAAGCGGGGCATTGGCTCCAATGTGCAAGGCTTTTTGCCTGAGTTAGATGGGCAGACTATCAACTTTGAGCAAGTCGGCGACTGGTTTTTGACTCAAATCATCACCCAACTTAAAGCCACCGATCCCGATATTGCTAACTCGATCGTGTTTACCGTTCCGGTTGACAGTTTTGAGGTCTATCGCCTTTGGCTGGGGCGAGTGTGCCAATCACTCAACATTGACCAAGTGCGAATGTTAGATGAGCCGACAGCGGCTGCTTTGGGATATGGGCTAAACGATCGTCAAACGCTCTTAGTTTTCGACTTTGGGGGCGGAACGCTAGATTTGTCTCTGGTGCAGTTGGATATCAATGAACAAACTCAGGCAAAACCGCTCGGATTCGTTCTTAAATGGGGGCAAAAATCATTTGCAGAACAGTCGGGACAGAAGCCTAAAATTGCCAGGGTTCTCGCTAAAGCGGGGCAAAATCTGGGCGGCTCGGATATTGATCACTGGCTCGTCGATTATTTCGTCGAAACTCAAGGAATTGCGGCGACTCCTTTAATTTCACGCCTAGCAGAACGGCTCAAAATTCAACTTTCGCTGCAACTACAAGCGCAAGAAGTCTATTTTGACGATGAAACATTTGAGAGTTACGAACTGTCTTTAACTCGCAGCCAGTTTGAGCAGATTCTCACCGAGCACCAGTTTTTTGAAAATTTAGATGAAGCGATGGGTCAAGTCCTTCAGCAAGCACGACGACAAGGACTGGAGGTAAAAGACATTGATGCAGTGTTGCTCGTCGGTGGAACGGTGCAAATTCCGGCGGTGCAGACGTGGGTGAGGCAATATTTTGAAGCGTCGAAAATCCGATGTGAAAAGCCTTTTGAAGCGATCGCGCAAGGTGCTCTGCAACTCAGCCAGGGCATTCAGATTAAAGATTTTCTCTATCACGGCTATGGCATTCGCTATTGGAATCGTCGAGATAACTGCCACAGTTGGCACCCTCTGATCAAAGCCGGACAGCCTTACCCCATGCAAGACTCGGTTGATTTAGTACTCGGTGCGTCGCTAGACAATCAGCCCAGCATTGAGCTGATTATTGGCGAACTTGGCACCGAAATGGCTCAGACCGAAGTCTATTTTGATGGCGATCGTCTCGTCACCCGCAATCTTACTAGCAGTCAAACTCAAGTGCAGCCGCTTAACGATCGCGGCGGGGCGCGCAACATTGCCCAACTCGATCCGCACGGATCGCCAGGGAGCGATCGCATCAAAGTCCACTTTCAGGTAGACGATCAGCGCTTTCTTCGCATCACCGTTGAGGACTTGCTGACTGCCCGAACTCTTTTAGAAGATCAGCCCGTTGTGCAACTGAGTTAACGTCAGTTCGACGAGTTTTTTCGCTTCGTCAAGAGCGGCTTCTGCCCCCTAAATCTCCCATTTTGAGGGACTTTGAACCGGAAATTTTGGCTTGAAGTCCCGCAATTTTGGGGATTTAGGAGACGCGATCGACTGGTAACGAAGTCGTCGAATTCACATTGAGTTAAACCCCACAAAAAAGCACCTAGTTATGAGGCGCTTTTTTGTAGAGATCGGACTAACAATTAGCCTTGAATCGCAGGAGCTTGAAGCGCAACCGGAGACGCATCACCCGAAGCCAAATCAAGCGGGAAGTTGTGAGCATTGCGCTCGTGCATGACTTCCATCCCCAGGTTGGCACGATTAATCACGTCAGCCCAAGTGTTGACCACACGACCCTGAGAATCGAGAATGCTCTGGTTAAAGTTAAACCCATTTAGGTTAAACGCCATTGTGCTAACGCCCAGAGCGGTGAGCCAGATGCCAATTACGGGCCATGCGCCTAAAGTGAAGTGCAAAGAACGCGAGTTGTTAAACGAGGCGTATTGGAAGATCAACCGCCCAAAGTAGCCGTGTGCTGCCACGATGTTATAGGTTTCTTCTTCTTGCCCAAACTTGTAGCCCGCGTTTTGCGACTCGTTTTCAGTGGTTTCGCGAACCAGTGATGAAGTCACCAATGAGCCGTGCATCGCTGAGAACAAAGCGCCACCAAACACACCCGCTACGCCCAACATGTGGAAGGGGTGCATCAGAATGTTGTGTTCGGCTTGAAACACGATCATAAAGTTGAAGGTGCCAGAAATGCCGAGAGGCATACCATCGGAGAAGGAGCCTTGCCCGATCGGGTAGATCAACAAGACCGCCGTTGCCGCAGACACCGGAGCACTATAAGCGACGCAGATCCAGGGGCGCATTCCTAACCGATAGGATAACTCCCACTGGCGACCCATGTAGCTTAATATGCCCAGCAAGAAGTGCAGCACAACGAGTTGATAAGGGCCACCATTATAGAGCCACTCATCGAGCGAAGCGGCTTCCCAGATGGGGTAGAAGTGCAAGCCGATCGCGTTAGAAGACGGCACGATCGCGCCCGTTATAATGTTGTTGCCGTACATCAAAGAGCCAGAAACAGGCTCCCGGATGCCATCAATATCAACGGGCGGTGCAGCGATGAAAGCGATGATAAAGCAGATGGTTGCGCTGAGTAGTGTGGGGATCATTAAGACACCAAACCAACCCACATAGATGCGGTTATCGGTTGAGGTGATCCAGTTGCAAAAGCGATCCCAAACATTACCTTCTTCGCGTCTTTGTAATGTTGTTGCCATAAGTTTAGATGATTGCTTGAAACGACAAAAAATGCAGTCGAATCGGAATAGATGGGTAAGTTATTTACCTCTCTACATCTTATTGATATTTATTTTTATTTTCATGTGATTTTTGTTAACTTTTCTAAGCCTTAATTACGGCACCTCAACGAAGTTTCAGTCTCTTCAAGCGTTGCGTTGGGTTAAGCACTTTTTTTGTTTAAATTAGTTAATCATTTGCTTAAACGTCGTCTTCGTATTTTGGTAGTTTGAGACGTTTAAGCCTCGAATTTGATTTAGATATCTTTACTTTCTCTCACTTTTATTTTAGGAATCTTTACATTAAAAAGCGCCCTGACTATCAAGGCGCTAATTTTTTTGGAAAGCTTTTTAGCGTTACAAGATCGCCGCGATCGCTCCCAGCATTCCTTCAAACAGTCGCATTCCGTCAACGCCTCCCAAACTCGGATCAGAAGCTCGTTCTGGGTGAGGCATCATGCCCAACACATTGCCCTGACGGTTGCAAATGCCAGCAATATGATTGAGCGAACCGTTTGGATTGCTGGACTGATCAGACTTGCCCTCAGCGTTGCAGTAGCGGAACAACACTTGACCATTTTCTTCAAGCGACTTTAACGTATTGGCATCGGCGTAATAGCTGCCCTCGCCATGCGCGATCGGAAGCGTGATTACTTCTTCAGTCCGATAATAGTTCGTCCAAGGTAAATCAGTCCGCTCGACTTTAAGCGGCACTCGATCGCAGACAAAATGCAAATCTCGATTGCGAACCAGTGCCCCCGGAAGCAGCCCCGCTTCTGTTAAAACTTGAAACCCATTGCAGATTCCGAGAACTAATTTTCCTTGTTCTGCATGTTTGATCGTGGCTTGCATCACCGGAGAAAACCGAGCGATCGCGCCACACCGCAAATAATCGCCATAGCTAAATCCACCCGGCACAATCACGACATCAATATCAGACAAATCGCTGTCTTCGTGCCAAATCATGCGAGTCGGCTGATTGAGCAACCCTTGCGTCACCCAAACCACATCGCGATCGCAATTCGATCCCGGAAAAACCACTACTCCAACATTCATTCTTGCGCCCTCAGCCCTTATGCTTGATTTATGAACCTACGTTCAGAGGTGTAGACAACTTCTGCAAATCAAACCGATAATTTTCGATCACGGGGTTTGCGAGAAGCTGGTCGCAGATTTGGTCTAACTGTTGACGAGCTGCATCTTCACTGTCTGCGGCGATCGTCAACTCAACATATTTACCAATGCGAATTTGTTCAACGTTGTTATATCCCATATGCGACAGCCCGGACTTCACCGCAGTTCCCGCAGGGTCTAAGACCGAAGGACGGAGAGTAACATAGATTTGAGCTTGATAGTTTTGAGTCACAGTCATGTCCTGATTGCTAGAAAGATTGCCGTGAATGCGACAGCTTTTTCATTCTAAGACCGCGGACAGATGAAAGCTGATGAACTTCTAGAATCAAGGTAGACAGAGTTTTAGATTCACTTTGGACGATCGTCCCCACTTCTCATGAGAACCCGCACCCGCAGTCAAGAACGCATTCTCACAATATTAAAAATCCTGAACCAAGCCATCTCAGCACAGGATCTTTACATAGAACTTCGCAGTCGTGAACAAAGCATGGGGCTGGCCACAGTGTATCGCGCTCTAGAGGCACTCAAGCTCGAAGGAATGGTGCAGGTCAGAACGTTGCCCAACGGAGAAGCGCTCTATAGCCTCGTTAAAGAAGACAGACATCACTTGACCTGTGTGCAGTGCGGCAACTCGATTCCGATCGATCAGTGCCCAGTTCACGATTTAGAAGAACAGCTACACGAGTCTTATCGGTTCAAAATCTATTACCACATGCTGGAGTTTTTTGGGTTGTGCACCCAATGCCAAACCGAAAACGAATAAGTTTCGGCATTGCGGGAGGGGATGAAATGGCTGTAGGGGTAGCGCCCCCGTGCCTACCCCTGACGGAGGGCAACCACGGGGGGATTGCCCCTACGTCATCCTTCCGTCAGCAACGCCAAATTTCTATGCCTTGCCGTTGGGTTCATCGACGATCGACAACATGC